>URWL01000083.1 GCA_900551465.1 uncultured Blautia sp.
GAACACTGTGGACATGGATTAAGCTATCGGTTTACGGAAGATCCCTCTCTGGTACATGTAGACCACTGGAGCAGATACAGCCGTGATTTCCTGCGGGTATCCAGGCTGGTCCGCAAGGCTCACAGAAGCCTCCCCATGTATCTGTTTGCACATTCTATGGGCGGAGCAGTGGCAGCGATCGCTGCGGCAAGGGATCCTTATATGTACAGGAAAGTTGTTCTTTCTTCACCGATGATCCGTCCGCTGACAGGAAGTGTGCCTTATCCGGCAGCAGTAAGGATAGCCAGGGCTGCCTGCAGGACCGGAAAGGCAATGGACTATGCGGCAGGACAAAAGCCTTATGACGGGACAGAAAAGTTTGAATCAAGCTCTGGCCTGTCAGAGCCAAGATTTGACCGATACAAACAGATACGAATGGAAAACCTGGCATATCAGACCTGGTCGCCCTCTTATGGCTGGGTATACAGTGCTGCAAAAATGAACCGTTATCTTCAGCAGCATGCATGGAAGGAGATCATGGCTCCGGTGCTTCTTTTTCAGGCGGAGACAGATCATCTGGTATCAAATAAATCTCAGGATGTTTTTGCAGATAAGATCAACCTTTATGGGAAGACCTCCTGTACGGTTGTAAAAATGCCGGGAACCAGACATGAGATCTTTAATGCTCCGGATGATATTCTTGAAACATACTGGGGAAAGGTGTTTCAATTTTTCAGAGAGGGTGGAAGCTCATGTATGGAATAAGTCTTTTTTACCTTGCAGCAGTGAACCTTACTGCATTTTGTATATATGGAGCAGACAAAAAAAGAGCGATTCGGAATCAGTGGAGGATCTCGGAAAAAGCTCTTTTGATGCTGGCGGTCATAGGCGGAAGTCCGGGCGCCCTTCTGGGAATGAAAGTATTTCACCATAAAACAAAAAAGCCAAAGTTCTATCTGGGCATTCCTGTGATCCTGGTGCTGGAAGTTTCCGCTGCAGTGTGGTTTCTGACCAGATAAAAATGATTCGAAAACGGAGGAAAAGAGATGGCAAAAAAGATAGGGATTATTTCTGATACCCATGGACTTTTGAGGCCAGAGGTTATGGAAATCCTGAAAACCTGTGACTGTATTTTTCATGGAGGCGATATTAACAGACCGGAAATTCTGGATCAGCTGCGTCCGCTGGCATCGATATATGCGGTAAGAGGCAACAATGACAAAGAATGGGCAGAGGGGCTTGCGAAGACCCTTCGGTTTACAATAGAAGGCGTAGAGTTTTTTATGACCCATAATAAGAAAGATGCAGCCTGGGATCTGGGGACAGTGCAGGTGGTGGTTTTTGGTCATACACATAAATATCTGGAGCAGAATATTGACGGAAGGCTGTGGCTGAATCCGGGCAGCTGCGGAAAGCGGAGATTTGACCAGGAGATCACCATGGCGGTTATGACTGTAGAGAATGGAAAGTACCGGATGGAGAAAATTGTGATTCCAGGTTAAATATAATATAACTGCTTTTACTAAAAAAACAAACATATGTTTGCGAACAAATATTCGAAAATTTTTAGTTCGTCCCGTTCTATTGGACATAGTTTGTGATATAATCATTTTTGAAAGAAATGTTTAGAAAAAATGTTCAGAAAATATGTTCTTTAAAACAGGAGGGATATCAGATGCAGTGTGAACAGAGAGCGGACAGAAAAATCATAGCATTTGAAAGAGGAGAATACGGTGGAGAAAGGAACAGATCCGGAAAGCAGGGAAAAAAGAAGCTTTCCGGAACAATGGCGCTGATCCTGGGAGTGATCCTGACTCTGGAACTTATGATAATGGGAGCTATGCTTTTTCATATTGATTTTCATTCTGCAGACAGGATCACGCTGATCCTTTCGTTTGCAGCAGTATATTTTGGCGTTGTTGCAGGACTGACAGATAAATAGGAAGGTGTTTATGCCCAGATCATTTAATCAGAAACTGAAAATTTTATATATTATGAAAATATTTTGGGAAAGAACCGACAGAGACCATGGAATATCTGTAAGAGAAATTGTGTCAATTTTGCGTTCCTGGGGAATCAAGGCAGAACGGAAGACTGTTTATGATGATATAGAAGCACTTCGGTATTTTGGATTAAAAATAGGGAACAGAAGGGTCAACAGAGCAGGCTATTATCTGGAAGACCGTGCTTTTGAATTACCGGAATTGAAATTTTTGATGGATGCAGTGCAGTCTTCCCGGTTTATTACGGAGAGACAGACGCAGGAACTTGTGAAAAAGCTGGAAAATCTTGCAAGTGATCCGGAAAACCGAAAGCTTCAGAACCAGATGTTGAAAGGAATTGGTGTCAAGACACCCAATGAGGAGATCTACGTGAATGTAGAAAAGATTTATGACGCATTCACAGAGAACTGCCAGATCAGCTTTCGATATTATGAATGGACACTTGCAAAAAAAATGCACGCAAAAAATAATGGTCAGAGATATCGGGTAAGTCCCTGGAAAATGATGTGGGATCATGACAGATATTATCTTCTGGGAATAGATGAGAACAGCGGCATTGCCAGACACTATCGCGTGGACAGGATAAAGGAGGTAAAGCAGGAAAAAGAAAGCCGTAACGGTGCAGCGATTTTCCGGGATTTTGATCTGGGAAAATTTTCTGTAGGAACATTTGGAATGTCCGGGAGAAAAGATGCTTTGGTGAAATTGGAATTTGAGAATTCCGTGATCAGCGAAGTAATGGAATATTTCGGACAGGAGGCGGTAATTTTACCTTCTGATGAGGAGCACTTTACATTTCAGGGGCATGTCTGTGTGGGACGTGAGTTTTTTGGATGGCTTGCAGGTTTTGGAAAAAGTGTAAAGATTCTTTCACCGGAAAAGATACGCAGAGAATATGGAGTATTTTTAAAACAGGCACTGGAAGGATATGAGGACAAAGATGGCAGCAAAAAAGACAGTAAGATCCAGACTCTTAGAACTTCTGGAACAAAATAAAGGAAAGGTTCTGTCGGGAGAACGAATCGCGGAGGAACTTTCCTGTACCCGGGCAGCAGTATGGAAGGCAGTGAAAGTACTTCGTGAAGAAGGGTATGAAATTGAAGCCGGACCTAACAGAGGATATATGCTTTCTGAAGACAGCAACCTGCTTGCAGAAGAGGGAATACGTCCTTTTTTAGATAAACAGGAGGTTTATCTGCAGGTATATCCGGAGGTTGGTTCTACTAATCGTGCAGCTAAGGAAGCGGCTGTTTCAGGAAAAGCACATCATGGAAGCGCAGTTCTGGCTGATCAACAGAATTCTGGAAGAGGAAGGAAGGGGAGACAGTTTTTTTCTCCAAAGGACAGTGGACTCTATCTGAGCGTAATTCTGGAGCCAAAGGGCAGTCTCAGAGAAAATCTGATTCTGACGGCACAGGCAGCAGCTGCTGTTCATAAAGCAGTGAAGGAGATCACCGGCATCTCTCTTGATATTAAATGGGTCAACGATCTTTACTGCCATGGAAAGAAAGTCGGCGGTATCCTGACGGAGGCGGTGACAGATTTTGAGAGCGGGGAAATCCAGTTTGCAGTTGTTGGAATCGGATTGAACCTTTATAAGCCGGAGAAAGGATTTCCGGCAGAGCTTGAGGGTGTAGCAGGAGCCTTATATGAAAAACGTGAGGATGCAGAGGGAATAAACAGAAACAAACTTGCAGCAGCTCTTATCAATTGTCTTTTAGAAGAAACCCGGGAGATCAGAATCCCGCCGGAATATTTTATGAATAATTTAGTGCTCGGACACAGGATACAGATTCTGGACGGTCAGCAGACACGCTTTGCCGATGCTCTGGAAATCTGTCCGGATGGACGTTTAAAAATACGGGAGGAAGACGGAACAGAGACATTGCTGTGTTATGGAGAAGTATCTCTGAAAATATAAAATACAGATACTGACCTATATGTTGATTTATAGACGGTCACGAAACAGGATTGGACGATTTGCATAAAAATATCGTCCTTTTTTTGTGCAAAATAGTGAAGAAAAATATTGACTTTAGAAAACAAAAGAGTAAAATAAAGAAATCGAAAATTGGTCTTACCGGTCAGACAAACAAGAAGGAGGGAGTGAAACGAACAGTTTAACAGAAGTATTAAAAGAAGAACTGAACTGTCGGACAGTGTTTACCATTCCGATAGGAAAGGGCATTCCGGTATTTGAATCTGTAGTTGTCACCTGGGTGATCATGGCAGTCCTGGTAGTCCTGTCTCTGATCCTTACCAGGAATCTGAAGATCATGAATCCGGGAAAGAAACAGCTTCTTCTGGAAGCAGGGATTGATTCTCTGCGGAAATTCTTTCGGGGAATACTGGGAGAAGAAGGCGACCGTTATATCCCCTATATGATGACCGTCATTATTTTCCTGGGAGTTTCCAATGTATCGGGTATTTTTGGTGTGAAGCCACCTACCAAGGATTTGAATGTTACCCTTGCCCTGGCTCTTATGAGCATGTTTCTCATTGAATACTGCGGTATCCATAAGAAAGGACTGAAAGGCTTTTTTAAGAGCTTTCTGGATCCGATTCCGGTGATGCTTCCTATGAACATCATGGAGGTTTTTATCCGTCCTACAGCGCTTTGTTTCCGGCTTTTCGGGAACATTCTTGGAGGATTTGTGGTTATGGCGCTTGTAGAATTTGTGTGTCCGGCAATATTGCCGATTCCATTCAGCCTGTATTTTGATTTTTTTGATGGTTTTATACAGGCGTATATTTTTGTCTTTTTGACAGCTATGTTCATGAGTGAGACCATGGACTGACCTGGGCTGATAAGCCTTAAAAATACGATATTCATTATGAATCAGGAGGAAAAATATTATGACAAGTTTAATCGCTATTGGAGCAGGTATCGCAGCATTAACCGGTATTGGAGCAGGTGTTGGTATTGGTCTTGCAACATCCAAGGCCGTAGAAGCAATTGCAAGACAGCCTGAGGCAGAAAGTAAGATAAGCAAAAACCTTCTTCTTGGCTGTGCGCTGGCAGAGGGTACTGCTATTTTTGGTTTTGTTGTAGGTCTTCTGATCGTAGTAATGCTTGGCTGATCGACGACTACATAAAGAGAAAGGCAGGTACAGACGATGATTCAGATTAATATGAATCTTGTTTTTACCATCATTAACCTGCTGGTTCTTTATCTTCTGATGAAGAAGTTTCTGTTTGGTCCGGTGATCCATGTTATGGATCAGAGACAGCAGATGCTGGAACAGCAGCTTGAAGAGGCAAAAAAGACAGAAGACAGGGCAAATGAGCTTCAGAAAAAGTATGAAACTGCTCTGAAATCCGCCAAGGAGGATTCCTGCCGGATCGTGGAGAAAGCAAAGCTGGAGGCAAAGGCTCAGGCAGAGCAGACTGCACAGGAGGCACGGGCTGAAGCTGACAGGATGCTGGCAAAGGCCAGAGATGATATCTCTGCCGAGAGGGAAATGGCGATGAAAGAGATGCAGGGAGAGGTTGGCAGACTGGCCATGGAGGCGGCGTCCAGAATTCTGGACAGACAGGCCGGATCTGATCAGGATCTTGCCATGTATGATCAATTTATAAAAAAAGCAGGTGATCCCCATGACGACAGCAGCTGTTAACTACGCAAAGGTTCTGTATGAGCTTCCTGTTCCGGAAGAAGCAGTAAACGAATCCGAAAGACTGCTTCAGGAAAATCCGGAACTGATCCGATGCCTGGAAAATCCTCTGATCGCTTTTGAGGCCATGGAGGATATCATCGACAGGATCTTTCCCAAGGAGATCCGTTCTTTTTTGAAGGTAGTATGCCGGCATAAAAAGATGGGAGTATGGAAAGAAATTTTCCGGGCTTACAGAAGCATGAGCATGAGAGATAAAAAAATCCTGGAGGCGGAAATTATCTGTGTCACACCGCCGCAGAAGGAGCAGCTGGAAGGAATACAGACTTTTCTCTGCAGAGAGTTTCATGTGAAAACAGCAGAAATCCGGATAACAGAAGATAAAAGCCTGATAGGCGGATTTATTTTAAGAGCAGGTGGAAAAGAATTTGACTGGAGTCTGAGAGGACGCTATTTCAGACTTCGCCAAAAGCTTACACGGAGGTGAACCATTTGAGTGCGATTAATCCAGATGAGATTATTTCAATTTTAAAAGAAGAAATCGAGAATTATGATGAAATAAGCCAAAACCAGGAGGTAGGCACTGTCATTTCCGTGGGAGACGGAATTGCCGTAGTCTACGGAATCGATCATGCCATGTACGGAGAAGTCGTGGTTTTTGAAAACGGTCTGAAAGGTATGGTACAGGATATCCGTTCCAATAGTATGGGATGTATCCTTTTTGGCAGTGATTCCGGTATTCGGGAAGGAACCAGAGTCACCAGAACAGGAAGACAGGCAGGTATCCCTGTAGGAGAGGGATTTATTGGAAGAATCGTAAATGCCCTGGGAGCTCCGGTAGACGGGAAAGGAGAAATCCGGGAGGAGGAATATCGCCCGGTAGAATATCCGGCTCCGGGTATTATTGACCGTAAATCTGTTACTGTGCCTATGGAAACAGGAATCCTGTCCATTGATTCTATGTTTCCAATTGGACGGGGACAGAGGGAGCTGATCATCGGCGACAGACAGACTGGAAAAACCTCCCTTGCCATTGATACGATCCTGAACCAGAAAGGGAAGGACGTGATCTGCATTTATGTGGCCATTGGACAGAAAGCTTCTACAGTGGCAAAAGTAGTCTCCACTCTGGAAAAACATGGAGCCATGGAATATACCACAGTATTTACTTCTACAGCCAGTGACTGTGCTCCGCTTCAGTATATTGTGCCTTATGCAGGAACTGCTCTGGCTGAATATTTTATGTACAAGGGCAGAGATGTACTGATTGTTTATGATGATCTTTCCAAACATGCAGTGGCGTACCGTGCGCTGTCTCTGCTGCTGGAACGCTCTCCGGGACGTGAGGCATACCCGGGAGATGTATTTTATCTTCATTCCAGACTTCTGGAACGTTCCAGCCGGTTAAGCGACAAAGAAGGCGGAGGTTCTATCACTGCCCTTCCTATTATTGAGACCCAGGCAGGAGATGTGTCTGCGTATATTCCTACAAATGTGATATCCATTACCGACGGACAGATTTTTCTGGAAAGTGATCTTTTCTTTTCCGGCATGCGTCCGGCAGTCAATGTGGGACTTTCGGTTTCCCGTGTAGGCGGTGCTGCCCAGGCAAAGGCCATGAAAAAAGCATCCGGAAGTATCCGTATTGATCTGGCGCAGTACAGGGAAATGGAAGTATTTACCCAGTTCAGTTCTGATCTTGACGAGGCCACCAAAGCGCAGCTGCGTTATGGAAGCTGCCTGATGGAGCTTCTGAAGCAGCCTCTGTGCAGTCCGATGAAGCTTCATGAGCAGGTGATCACTTTGTGGACAGCCACACATAAGGC
>URWL01000084.1 GCA_900551465.1 uncultured Blautia sp.
CTGTAGATCTTGTTATTAAGCTGGAGGAATGGGACAGAGATAAAGAATATGACCGTCTTGGCCTTACAGAGGAGTATACAGAATATTTGGGCAACAAGATTGTTTGTCATTCCCTGCCTATTCGTCCGGGACGTAATCTGGCAGTGATTGTGGAATCTGCCGCTGTCAACCACAGACAGAAAAAGATGGGCTATAATGCAGCAGAGGAACTGTATAAGCGTGTACAGGCCAATATTGCAAAAAAACGTGATAAATAAAAGGAGAGGGATAGGATTATGTATTGTTTCGGTATTGATGTAGGAGGAACTACTGTAAAATGCGGACTTTTTCAGACAGATGGGACTCTGGTCGACAAGTGGGAGATTCCAACAAGAACGGAAGAAGAGGGTGTTCATATTCTTCCTGATGTTGCAGCGGCAATCCAGGCAAAGATTACAGAAAAAAATATTGATAAGTCAGATGTAGCAGGTGTTGGCATCGGTATCCCGGGACCGATCAACAGCAATGGAGAAGCAGCCTGTGCAGTTAACCTTCACTGGGGATTTAAGCCGGTAGCCAAGGAACTTAGTGAATTAATCGGACTTCCGGCAAAAGCTGGAAATGACGCAAATGTAGCAGCCCTTGGGGAAGCGTGGAAGGGTGCAGCGGCAGGTTCTCAGAATGTGATCATGGTAACGCTTGGAACAGGCGTCGGCGGTGGTATTATCGTAGATGGAAAAATTGTTGCAGGACATCATGGGGCCGGCGGAGAAATCGGACATGCGAATGTATGCCATGAGGAAACAGAAAGCTGTAACTGCGGAAATAAAGGCTGTCTGGAACAGTATTCTTCTGCGACAGGAATCGTACGCCTGGCAAAAGAAGCACTTGCAGCTTCTGAAGATGCAAGTACATTAAGAGCTTTGGAAAATATAGAGGCAAAAGATGTTCTGGATGCCTTTAAAGCAGGAGATGCCCTGGCCTGCCGGGTGATGGACGAAGTAGGGGAGAAACTTGGAGGAGCGCTTGGTATCTTTGCAGCAGTTGTAGATCCTGAAGCAATCGTTATTGGAGGCGGTGTATCCAAGGCAGGACAGCCTCTGATCGACTGTATCACAAAGCACTATAAAGAGTATGCATTCTCTTTATGTAAAGAGGTTCCTATTGTGATTGCAAGCCTTGGAAATGATGCAGGTATTTATGGCGCTGCAAAAATGGTACTGTAATAAAGACAAAACATATTTATGAAAAAGGGTTCTATAACCTGTATTTCAATAAAAAAAGGAGATTTCCTGTTTCGGAAATCTCCTTTTTTTTGTTACTGGGGATAATATACTTCCCAGTCTCCTTCGTTCCAGTCACCGCCGTTTCCATCACCGTTTCCGGTATCACCGCCGTTATTGGGATCTTCGGTATTACCGCCGCCGTTATTAGGATCCTCGGTATTACCGCCGCCGTTATCAGGATTCTCGGTGTTGCCGCCGTTATCAGGATCCTCGGTGTTGCCGCCGTTATCAGGATTCTCCGGAACAACCGTTGGTTCCGGAATTTCCGTTTCATCATAGATGTATTCCGGAATAGGTTCTGGTTCATAGAAATGCTGATCGCAGTATTCGGTAGGAACATCGCCGATATCGAAGTATTCTGTGATCACAGAACAGCCTGCTCGCGGAAGAAGTCCGGTATCCGCACAGATGCTTACTTTTTCTACAGTGGAAGGCATTACAAAATCTTTGTTTTCCAGACCCTCATGAATCCGATTCATAACTTTTTTCCATAGGTTTTTATGGAATTCACGAGAATAATCATCTGGAAGCTTTTCGTTGTTATCGAATCCGGACCATACAGTACATGTATAATATGGTGTGTAGCCTGCAAACCACAGGTCGTTGTAATCATCTGTAGTACCTGTTTTTCCGGCAACAGTCATGTTATCCAGCTGGCATGCAGTACCGGTGCCGTAATTTACAACATCTTCCATGGCGCTGGTAAGAAGCCATGCAGTACTTTCCTTAATTACAGAACGTCCTACGGAATTTTTTTCGATAAGTACGTTTCCGTCGTGGTCAAGGATCTTTGTATAATACAGAGGTTCAATATAATTACCCTGGTTTGCAATGGCTGCATAAGCGGCGCAAAGCTCAATGTTGGTAACACCATGAGTCAGACCTCCAAGAGCCATAGGAAGATTCGCATCTGTCCATACGGTTCCGTCTGCATCTGTATCGGCTTCTGTTCCATGAGCAAGGGTGGTAAATCCAAAATTATCCAGGTACTGAAGACCAAGCTCCGGAGTTACTTCCTCCAGACATTTAACAGCTACGACGTTAATAGAATTCTGAATTGCTCTACGGATAGTTGTGGTTCCGTTGTAGGATCTGGACGCATTCTCTACAGGAGATCCGTCCGGATAATTATAAGGCTCATCCTCAAAGGTTGTGGCAAGGGTCATTCCCTTTTCATTCAGTGCAGGTGCATAGGTGGATACGATCTTAAATGTAGAACCAGGCTGTCTGGTGGTATCTGTTGCGCGGTTCAGGGTAAGGCTTGCGGTCTTTTCTCCGCGTCCTCCCACAATGGCTTTTACATAGCCTGTATGCTGATCGATAACACTCATGGAGGACTGAGGCTGAGGTGCAAAATTTACACGTTCGGCAATGACAGTGCTTCCATCAGCCAGAATAGACTGTTTATATCTGTCTACATACTCCTGTCCTTCTTCCTGTGAAGAAAACAGAAGATCGAATTCAGGATCTTCATTCTGGAAGTAAAGACGAAGCATTTCTTTGCTGTAATTGACTTCTTCACCCTGAGGATTCTGAACTGTCAGTGCATAATCAAGGGCATACTGTACATTTTCGGGATAGTTTTCCGGATTTGCATATTCCTCATCCAGGATATTCTGAATGGACTGATCCTGTGTTGTATATATTTTCAGACCGCCGCTGTATACCAGGTTCTGAGCCTGGGTTCTGGTATAACCTTTGATATTCATCAGATCGCTGATGACCTGATCGATCAGTTCATCTTCAAAATAGCTGTAGATGGTATCTGCGGTTTCTGCATTCAGCGCCTGGGCAGCCTGGATCTCAGAATAAATGTCATGACTGAGGGCCTGATCATACTGCTCCTGAGTGATATATCCCTGATCACGCATATGATTAAGGACTTCTTTACGTCTTTTGGCATTGGCCTCCGGATGCTCAATAGGGTTAAACTGTGTAGGATTCTGGGTGATTCCGGCCAGTGTTGCACATTCGGAAAGATTCAGATCCCATACATCCTTGTTGAAATACTGGCGTGCAGCTGCCTGTACTCCATAGGCTCCGGCACCCAGGTTGATGGTATTCAGGTAGTTTTCAAGAATCACATTTTTATCGTTGATCTTTTTTTCAATCTGGATCGCAAGAAACTGTTCCTGGAATTTTCTGGTAAAACGTTCCAGCCATGTAGATTCGTTTGTCCAGTTGGTAAAAACATTATTCTTCAGAAGCTGCTGTGTAATGGTACTGGCACCTTCAGAAAGACCTCCGGAGCTGATGTTTTTTACAAAAGCACGGAGAATACCTCTTACATCAATTCCATTATGTTCATAGAAACGTTCGTCCTCAATAGCCACTACTGCATGCTGCAGATCTGCCGGGATCTGTTCAATAGAAACCGGAAGACGATTGGAGCTGGGAGCGGTCAGTTTGCGAAGCTGATTTCCGTCTCCGTCATACAGGAAGGTTGCATATCCCAGCGGTGAAATGTCTACATCATCTACATCCGGAGCGTTGTCTATGATCCCTCGAAATGCACCGATACCTATGCAGCCTGCGACCACGCATAAAGTGATCAGAGAAACAAAAAGAACTCTGATAAAAGAAACATGTGCGCGTTTCCCCATCATGGCTGTACGGGAAATCAGAGAATTTCGTTTTTTTGCGACTGATTTTTTACCGTAATTCATGATTTTCCTCCTTTATAATCCGTTTTATTATATCAAATAAAAAAACGTAAATAAACCCCAAAATAAAAACTTCATATTTAGTATAGCAGAAAAAAATAAAAATATTGTAATTTCCATGTACAATATGAGAGAATAAGAAATCAGGATTAATTTTTTTCGTTGCTGCAAAGGTTGTGGACAGAACCTTTTACAGCAGAATATGATAAGAAAAATTACAGCAGAAAGTGCTTTTATGGTATAATCGTTACACAAAAGAAAAAATGTAATTTTGACCGAAATAAAAATCGGGCAAGGGGGACTATGCTTTGAAAAAAAGAAAAAATCCGGGTTCTTGCGGAAATGACCGCCCAAGAAGTCCTGCTGTGGAAAACAGGATCAAAGAGAGAAATCGAAGAGTTATTATGACAGTTTCTGTTTTTCTGTTTTCGGCAGCAGGGATTTTTCTGCAGAGAGAACGCAGACAATGGCAGTTCCAGGAAACCACTGTGGCTCCGAAGGCTATAGTCGTAGAAGTAACTCCCGTAGAAAAAACACGGGAGGAGAAGCTCTGGGAGCAGATAAATAAAAACAGAGAAAAATACCCGGCGGATTTTCTGAATATACTGAAACGGAATACGGAAGTTCTGGATTTTGCAGTGAACTGTCTGACTGCGCCGGCGGAACCATCAGGAGGCATCACTCTTTCTGAAAGCAGGAGAAAAGTGCCGCTTTTTGTACAGTGGGACAAACGATGGGGATATGTTCCTTACGGACAGTCAAACATAGGAATATCAGGATGCGGACCAACCTGTCTTTCTATGGTTCTTTACAGCATCACCCGGGATAAAAGCCTTACTCCGGACCGACTGGCAGAGCGGGCGATGGAAGAGGGGTATTATGTGGAAGGTGAGGGAACTTCCTGGCTGTTTATGGAGGATATGGCAAAAGAATACGGAGTTCAGGCAACTCAGTTTGCCTATATGAGCCTGCCAGAAATGGAAAGAGAGCTGGATAAAGGAAAGCTGATCATCTGCGCCATGGGACCGGGGGATTTTACGGACAACGGGCATTTTATCGTGGTGCGGGGACATACCGGAAGCCAGATGATCATTAACGATCCTTTCAGCAGGAGCAACAGCGGAAAAAAATGGGAGTATGACAGACTGGAGCCTCAGATAGAGAAATGCTGGGTATATGGAAAATAAAAATTTATAAAGGAGAAAAGGAGAGGAAATATGCTGGAAATATATAAGACTGTGCTGGAGGGGGGCACAGGGGAAATTGTGGAAAAAAAATCCAGATTTATCGCAACTGTGCGTCCGGTTAAAAGCGAAGAGGAAGCATTGGCTTTTCTGGAAGAAATGAAGAAGAAATACTGGGATGCAAGACATAACTGTTTTGTCTATTCAGTTGGTCTGAATCGGGAATATACCCGCTGCAGTGATGACGGAGAACCTTCCGGAACGGCAGGGCGCCCTATGCTGGATGTGATCCTTGGAGAGGATATTTACAATGTGGCAGTGGTGGTCACCCGATATTTTGGAGGGGTTCTTCTGGGCACCGGAGGGCTTGTCCGTGCTTATTCAAAGGCAGTACAGGAAGGCCTTGCAGCCAGCCGTATCATTGAAAAACGCCGGGGAATATCTATGAAAGTAACCACAGATTATACAGGAATCGGAAAAATCCAGTATATTGCAGGAGAAAGAAGTATTCCGATCCTGAACAGTGAGTATACGGATAAGGTGGTTCTGGAGCTTCTGATCCCGTCGGATGAAACAGAGGCTGTTCAGAAGGCTGTTACAGAAGGAACCAATGGAAGAGCCCGGATGGAAAAAGACAGGGAACTGTATTTTGCTGTTCTGGACGGAGAGGTTATGACTTTTGAAGATTAGCAGATTACAAAACAAATAATTGCCGCAAAAAAGCCGGTACAGTTTCCCTACATATAAGGGAAATGTACCGGCTTTGCTCTGCAGTGCTTATCTGTCAGCGGATCAGCATTTCTCTGGTTCCGGGTAATCCACACCAAAGGTTTCTACAGTTACAGTTTTCATTACCTGATCGTCAAGAGGTCTGTCGCTGTAATCAGTATCTTCCTCTGCAATGCGGTTTACCACATCCATTCCTTCGGTAATCTTGCCAAAAGCAGCATAGCTTCCGTCAAGGTGAGGAGCTGCTTTGTGCATGATGAAGAACTGGCTTCCGCCTGAGTTTGGATGCATGGCTCTTGCCATGGAGAGAACTCCCGGTGTATGTGCAAGATCGTTGGCAACACCATTCTGCGCGAACTCACCTTTGATACTGTAGCCAGGGCCGCCCATTCCGGTTCCGTCCGGACATCCGCCCTGGATCATGAAGCCATTGATCACACGGTGGAAGATCAGTCCATTATAAAAGCCTTTTTTTACCAGGCTGATAAAATTGTTCACTGTGTTGGGAGCGACCTCCGGATAAAGTTCTGCTTTCATTACATCACCGTTTTCCATGGTGATGGTTACAACTGGATTTGCCATAGTTTTATCTCCTTTTACGAAAAGTATTGTTTTTCTCTGTTTGCTCTATTATAATATGCAAAGAACAATTTCGCAAGGAATAAGTAATAGAACGGAAATCATAACGGTTTATAAAATAATCGGGAATGTTTATGGAAAGGCGAAGAAATGGTAATAGAAACAAGGAGTCCGCAGGAGACTTTTGAATTAGGAAAAAAAATCGGAGAGACAGCGAAGCCGGGGCAGGTATATACCCTGAACGGTGATCTTGGCGTAGGAAAAACAGTATTCACTCAGGGAGTGGCAGTTGGTCTTGGCATTACAGAGGCGGTCAGCAGCCCTACTTTTACCATTGTCCAGGTATATGAGGAAGGACGTCTGCCTTTTTATCATTTTGATGTATACCGTATCGGAGATATTGAGGAAATGGAAGAAATCGGCTACGACGATTATTTTTTCGGTGAAGGAATCTGCCTCATAGAATGGGCAGAGCTGATTCGTGATATTCTTCCGGAAAAAAGAATTTCTGTTACCATCGAAAAGGATCTGGACCAGGGCTTTGATTACCGCCGGATCACCATTGAAGAGATTGAAGAAAGGTAGGGAGAAAAAATGAAAATATTAGGTCTGGACAGTTCCGGTATTGTAGCGTCTGTTGCAGTTGTAGAAGACGATACCATGATCGCAGAATATTCGGTAAACTATAAAAAAACACATTCGCAGACACTTCTTCCCATGTTGGATGAAGTGGCAAAAATGACAGAGCTGGATCTGAATACTATTGACGCCATTGCCGTGGCAGGCGGTCCCGGTTCTTTTACCGGGCTCCGTATCGGTTCTGCAACTGCCAAGGGGCTGGGACTTGCTCTGGAAAAACCGCTGATCAGCGTTCCTACGGTAGAAGCACTGGCTTTTAATCTTTATGATGTACAGGGACTGATCTGCCCGATTATGGATGCAAGAAGAAACCAGGTGTATAC
>URWL01000085.1 GCA_900551465.1 uncultured Blautia sp.
TTGCAGAGGCGTTTCGTTGTGACAGGATTGTATTTGCCTGTCCGACATATAATGCAGGTCTTTTCCCAAAAATGGAAACTCTTCTCGCAGAACTGAAAGCTCATAATTTCCAAAACAGAAAAGTAGCTGTTATGGAAAATGGAACATGGGCAATTTCTGCAGGAAAACAGATGAAAGAAATACTTTCTTCTATGAAAAATATGGAAATATATGACAATACTCTCACAGTAAAATCTTCTTTGAAGAAAGAGCAGCTGGAGGAACTGGATGGAATTGTAGAATTCCTGATGAAATAAAAAGGAGCATCCGGACATCAGGGAGATGACGGAATATGGAAAGGATATAAAATGGGAATGAGTGTAGTTGACGCGGTAAAGGAAATTCAGGCCAGAGAAAATGTATATGTGGCATATTCTCAGGTCACAAAGCTTCCTTACGTAACCTGTGCAGAAGAAACTTATAATGACCAGGTATGGTTTTTTGCTGAAGAAGAAACTCTGAAGGAGTTTGGAAAGAAAAAGATAGAGGAAAAAATCCTTCTCATGGGCATGAAGTATGAGAAAAAGGATTTTCCAAGACTGTATGGGCTTTTATATGCGGTAGGTGTAAACTCTCTGGTATGGAATAATGGAACAGAGGAAATTGAGGTGGATCTGGATAAGATAGTCCGCCGTCCGGATCTTAGTAAGCTGGAACCGGAAAAGCGTCCGCTTATAAACGCTACACTTCAGCTTTCCGGTATTTACTTTATGCAGGAGCTGCGCCGTCCGGTTGCAAAGGAAGAGCGCAAAAATATTCGTGAACTGGAAGAAGAGCTGATCGCAAATCTGAAAAAATCAGAGTTTCTGGTGGCCATGGAACAAAATACAGAAGATCCTGCAAAGGTAAATATCCCGTATCTGAAAAATAAAGAAGGAAAAATTCTTCAGCCGGTATTTTCAGATGTTTTGGAATATGAGAAATTTGCCAAAGGCAAAAAACTCAGGATTGCCAAGATACCATTTGCAAAACTTGCTGATGTAATGATTCCTCAGGCGGAATTCCTTGTTATCAATCCGTTAGGATTTAATCTGCTTCTGAATAAGGAACAGTTAAAAAAGATCATGGGATAATATCCGTATATTAAATAGGCAGCTGTTTTTTCATATCATTTTGAATGATAGTGAAGGGGCAGCTGCTTTTCTTTTGAAAAAAATAGTTTCCAAAATATGTGAGATGTGCTAGTATATGTGTAACACAGTAAGAGGAGGCTTATATATGGTCATAGAAATAGATTTTAACAGTGATGAGGCCATTTATGTTCAGCTGATGAACCAGATTATCCTTGGAATTGCCACCTCACGTCTGCAGGAAGGGGATACGCTTCCTTCGGTCAGACAGATGGCGGATAACATTGGAATTAATATGCATACTGTAAACAAGGCTTATACTCTTTTGAAGCAGGAGGGCTTTGTATCTATTGACAGGCGGAGAGGGGCTATTGTAGCCATTGATGTAGATAAGATCAAAGCATTGGAAGAAATGAAAGAGAATCTGGTGGTGGCTTTGGCTAAAGGATGCTGTAAAAAAGTGTCCAGATCAGAAGTGCATCAGCTGATTGATGAAATTTTTGACGAGTATGATCTATAACAGAAATATATTTTTGAATCATAGAAGATTTAGGAGGATTATATGCAGAAAAAGTTTACCAGACAGGCATCTGCAGCGCTGAAAATTGCAAAAAATGAAGCAGAATCCTGTAAGCATTCCTATATTGGCACAGAACACATTCTGGTGGGACTTTTGAAGGAGCAGGAGGGGACCGCAGGAAGACTTCTTGAAGAGTTTGGAGTAGAGCCGGAAAAACTTCAGGAATTGATCGACAGTCTGATCGCTCCTGCAGATGGCAGTCTTATGGAAAGAAAGGCAGAATACAGTCCAAGAGCCAAAAGACTTCTTGCAAGTGCGGAACAGGAGGCCGAAAACCAGAAAGAAGAAAAAACAGGAACAGAGCATATTCTGATTGCTATGCTGAAAGAGACAGATTCAGTTGCAACCCGTCTTCTGTATACAATGGGAGTGAATATTCAGAAATTATACACTGCAGTTCTTACTGCTATGGGATATGATGGAGAAGCGGCTGCAGAAGAGATACAGGCTTCCAGGGCTTTGCTGGCGAAAAAAGGCTCTGGTACGCCATTTCTTGATCAGTACAGCCGTGATCTTACAGCAATGGCAGCTGAGGGAAAGCTTGATCCGATTGTTGGCAGAGAGGATGAAATTGCGCGACTGATTCAGATACTGAGCAGGAGAACAAAAAATAATCCCTGCCTGGTAGGAGAGCCGGGAGTCGGAAAAACAGCAATCGTGGAAGGGCTTGCCCAGAAGATTGTTTCAGGGCTGGTTCCGGAGACAGTAAAAGATAAAAGAGTGGTTGTCCTTGATCTTTCCGGTATGGTAGCTGGAAGCAAGTACAGAGGAGAGTTTGAAGAGCGTATTAAAAATGTGGTAAATGAAGTAAAAGAAGACCAGGGTATTTTACTGTTTATTGATGAACTTCATACAATCATCGGAGCAGGAGGGGCAGAAGGCGCACTTGATGCTTCTAATATCCTTAAGCCGTCGCTTTCCAGAGGAGAGATCCAGCTGATCGGCGCCACCACGCTGGAGGAATATCGTAAATACATTGAAAAAGATGCAGCATTGGAAAGACGCTTTCAGCCGGTTACCGTAGAAGAGCCTTCACCGGAAGCTGCAAATGAGATCTTAAAAGGGCTTCGTCCATATTATGAAAAACATCATGGCGTCGTTATTGAAGATCAGGCATTAGAGGCTGCTGTACAGATGTCTGTCCGCTATATCAATGACCGTTTCCTTCCGGATAAAGCTATTGATATTATTGACGAAGCTGCAGCCAAGGTACGTTTAGGAGAATGCAGACGTATTCCAAGGGCAGAAGAACTGGAGACAGAGATCGGGAAGTTGCTGGAAGAAAAAGAAAGCGCCATCAGGGAAGCTGATCTGGACAGGGCAAGAGAACTCCAGAAGCAGCAGTCTGGTCTGGAAAAAGAACTTTCAGATATCCATGAAAAAGAGGAGCGAAGAAACAAAAGAAAAAAATCAGTTGTGACAGAAGCTTCTGTTGCGGATATCATTTCCGGATGGACGAAGATCCCGGTACAGCGATTGACGGAAAGTGAATCAAAAAGGCTTTCACGCCTGGAAAATATTCTCCACAAACGCGTGATCGGCCAGGAAGAGGCGGTAAAGGCAGTTGCACAGGCTGTAAAGAGAGGCAGAGTAGGCTTGAAGGATCCAAATCGTCCCATTGGTTCATTCCTGTTTCTTGGCCCTACAGGAGTAGGAAAAACAGAACTGTCAAAGGCTTTGGCGGAAGCTGTTTTTGGAAACGAGCAGGCAATGATCCGTGTAGATATGTCTGAGTATATGGAAAAGCATAGTGTTTCTAAGATGATCGGATCACCGCCTGGATATGTTGGCTATGAAGAAGCAGGTCAGCTTAGTGAAAAGGTACGCAGAAATCCATACAGTGTGATTTTATTTGACGAGATTGAAAAAGCGCATCCGGATGTATTTAATATTCTTCTTCAGGTATTGGACGACGGACATATTACAGATGCTCATGGCCGCAAAGTGGATTTTAAACAGACGATCATTATTATGACATCCAATGCAGGTGCCCAGGCAATTATAGAACCAAAAAAATTGGGATTTATGTCAGGAGACAGTGAAAAACAGGATTACGAGCGGATGAAGTCTAATGTTATGGAGGAAGTACGGCGTTTATTTAAACCTGAATTCCTGAATCGTATTGATGAGATCATGGTGTTCCACACCCTGGGCAAAGATCATATACGTAAAATAGTAGGTCTTCTTCTGAAACAATTGGAGAAAAGATGCGAAGAGCAGCTTGATATTCAGCTGAAAATCAGTGATTCGGTAAAAGATTATCTGGCTGAGGCGGGATTTGACAGTAAATATGGAGCTCGTCCTCTCCGTCGGGCAATCCAGACAAAGCTGGAAGACAGACTTGCAAATGAAATCCTGGATGGAAATATAAAAAGAGGAAGCACGGTCAAGGTACAGATGCATCAGAAACAGCTTCGATTTTTACCGGATACAGAGAATAAAAAAAACAGACCGTAACTGTGAGCGGAGCGAAAGATGACCACAAATCTAAAAAAGATATTAAATCTTAATCAGGAGACTGTTCAAAAAAAAACGAAAATGATATAATGTAAAAAAGTAAAAGGAAAGAATGCAGAATGTTTTTTCCATATTATTTTTTATGACACAACAGATAGTTTTAGGGAGGACATAAGATCATGGCAGTAGTAAAAGAACTGATTCGTACAGAGGAAAACGGAAGCATCAGCTTTGGTAATTATGAGCTGGCGCAAAAATCAAAGGTATCCGATTTTCAGCATCAGGGGGATGTTTATAAAGTAAAAACTTTTCATGAGATCACCAAGCTGGAGAGGAACGGTATGTTTGTTTATGAATCAGTACCGGGAACAGCGGTTTATAACCTTACCCAGGACGGTTCTACCATGAGCTTTCAGGTAGAGGGGGCAGAGGATGCCCAGATCACGGTAGAGATGGAGGCGGATACAGAGTACGAAATCTCTATTAATGGTGCAGATGCAGGAACTATGAAGACCAATCTGGGCGGAAAGCTTTCTTTCAGTGTAGAGCTTGGCGATGTGGATGCAGCAGAAGTGAAAATTGTAAAATGTTAAAAAATAAAAAAGTTGTATATTTTTGTCAGGAATGTGGTTATGAATCTTCGAAATGGATGGGACAGTGTCCTGGCTGCAGAGCCTGGAATACATTCGTGGAAGAAACTGTATCAACAAAAAAAACATCTTCAGCAGTTGTAAAAGCAGCAGCGGGACAAAGACCGGAGCCTGTAAAGCTAAAAGATATCAGGCTTTCGGAAGATGAGCGGAGATTGACAAATATTAAAGAACTTGACAGAGTGCTCGGGGGCGGTATCGTCCCCGGGTCTCTTGTTCTTGTGGGAGGTGATCCGGGAATCGGTAAATCGACTCTCTTGCTTCAGGTGTGCAGGAACCTGGCTTTAAGTGGAAATTCTGTGCTGTATATTTCAGGAGAGGAATCTTTGCGCCAGATCCGCCTTCGTGCAAATCGTATTGGAGAATTTAATGAAAATCTGCAGATTTTCTGCGAAACCAATCTGGAAACAATACGAGAAGTGATAGAAAGAAAGAAACCGGATATGGTGGTGATCGATTCCATTCAGACTATGTTCCATGAGGATATCAGCTCTGCACCGGGAAGCGTGTCCCAGGTACGGGAGTCTACTAACATCCTTATGCAGATTGCAAAGGGAATGGGAATCTCCATTTTTATTGTAGGCCATGTGACAAAAGAGGGAAATGTAGCGGGGCCGAGAGTGTTGGAGCATATGGTAGACACGGTACTGTATTTTGAGGGAGACCGTCATGCTTCCTATCGTATACTCCGCGCAGTGAAAAACCGATTTGGTTCCACCAATGAGATCGGAGTATTTGAAATGCGGAATACAGGACTGGAAGAAGTGAAAAATCCTTCGGAGTTTATGCTGAACGGAAAACCCAACGGGACATCGGGGTCGATTGTGGCATGCTCCATGGAAGGAACCAGACCGATTCTGGTAGAAATCCAGGCGCTTGTGTGCCAAAGCAATTTTGGAATTCCAAGGAGGACTGCTGTAGGAACTGATTTTAACAGAGTTAATCTTCTTATGGCTGTTCTGGAGAAAAAGGTGGGAATCCATCTGGCTTCTTGTGACGCTTATGTTAATATTGCTGGTGGTATGAAAATGACAGAGCCGGCCATTGATCTGGGGATTTCCCTGGCTGTTGTATCAAGCTGCAAGGATATTGTGATACCGGATTCTGTACTGGCTTTTGGTGAGGTAGGACTGAGCGGAGAGGTCCGTGCAGTGAGCATGGCTGCTCAGAGAGTGGCAGAGGCAAAGAAACTTGGATTTACTACAGTGATTCTTCCAAAAGTATGTCAGTCTTCTATGGGAAAAACAGAGGGAATGAGTCTTGTATATGTAGAATGGATCCAGGATGCGATTAAATATATTATGAAAGCGTAAGAGGTTAAAAATGCTGGAAGCAGTGATATTTGATATGGACGGAGTGATCTTTGATTCAGAAGCACTGGTGATCAGTACCTGGAAACAGGTAGCGGATAAATATGGTATTTCGGGGATAGAAGATACTTGCATGGAGTGCCTTGGAACCAATAGTGAGGCGACTGTCAGAATCTTTCAGAAGAATTATGGGAAAGATTTTCCTTATGCTGTATATAAAAAAGAAATGGCAGAGCTTTTTCATGAACAGGCGGCAGGCGGAAAACTGCCGAAAAAAAGGGAGTTATAGAGCTTTTGGAATATCTTCATTATAGAGACATAAAGGTTGGACTTGCTACATCTACCCGGGAGGAAGTCGTAAAAAAAGAACTTTCTGAAGGTGGACTTTTCGAATATTTTGATGAAATTGTATGTGGTGATATGGTAAAAAGGAGTAAGCCGGAACCGGATATTTATCTGGAGGCCTGCAAAAGACTTCAGGTATCGCCGGAAAACTGTTATGGAATAGAAGACTCATATAATGGAATACGTGCTCTTAAAGGTGCCGGAATGCATGCGGTCATGGTTCCGGATCTTGCAAACCCCACAAAAGAAATGGAAGAACTTGCAGAGTGTATTCTGCCGTCGCTTCTTGAAGTGAAAAAATATCTGGAAGAGGTTGTTTAACCATTGTTTTGTCAGTAAAGGAGCGGGAGCAGATTAGAGAACAGCAGCTGCAGCAGGAAAAAATTCCGGAAGGAAGAATAAAAGAACTGCTGTGCTGCTGTTTTAATATAGATAAAATATAGTGAAAGACTGGAGGGGCATGAAAATGAGATTAAAAAATGTTCTGATTGTTGTAAAAGATATGGAAAAATCAAAAAGATTTTATCATGATTTATTTGGTCTTGATATGGTAGTGGATCATGGGGGGAACGTGATTTTAACAGAAGGGCTTGTACTTCAGGAAGAAAAAATATGGAGAAAATTTTTAAACAGAGACATCATTCCCAAAAATAATTCCTGTGAACTGTATTTTGAAGAAACAGATATAGAAGCATTTGTTGAAAAATTGGAAACATTATATCCTTCGATTGAATATGTAAATAAAAGGATTACTCATAGCTGGGGACAAAGTGTTGTTCGATTTTATGATCTGGATGGTAATTTGATTGAGGTGGGAACTCCAATGTGAGGTTTAAAAAATAAATCATAAAAAATGAAAAAAGGTGTTGACATATGTTGGATAAAGTGATATTCTAATTGAGCTGTCGC
>URWL01000086.1 GCA_900551465.1 uncultured Blautia sp.
TAGGGACTGTGACGCCTTTTACGTTTTTGATAATGTTTCCGCTTAACTGCATTTCAATCGTATCCGGAAATTCTCCAAGAATCTGTCGGGCTTTTGCTGCTGCATAGGCAATGGCAATAGGTTCCGTACATCCCAGAGCGGGAACAAGTTCGTGTTTCAGAATAGCCAGATAATTTGCATATAATGCAGAATCCATATGTTCCTCCTTTCTGTGAGGCATGTTCAGACAGCTGACTGCATACCGCACTAAGCATTATGGAGTTAGTATAATATAAAATATATCCTAAATCAATAATTATACAAAACAACTATAAAAAAATGAAAAATATGCATTTACTTGTGCGTTTTGCTTGTTTCTGGGTAAATCATATGATAAAATAAAAATATTCACCGGACTTTTAAGGATAAACCTGCGAAGAATGGATGTGAGAGAGAAACAGAAAAGAGCGTATTGCTGCAGGAAAACTGCAGTATTTCTGTACATATCCCCGGTGTCTGTCTGACATCGGGTTTTTATTTTGTCGAAAATAAAAACGATGGGACACGGATGAAAAACAGGAGAGGAGATGTGATATGGAAACGAGAATCGCAGTGATTGCCATTATTGTAGAAGACAGAGGCAAAAGCGAAGCGCTGAACCGGATTCTGCATGATTATGGGGAATATATAGTTGGAAGGATGGGCATCCCATATCGTTCAAAAGGTGTTTCTGTGATCAGTGTGATCCTGGATGCGCCCCAGGAAAAAATAAGTGCTCTGTCAGGTAAGCTGGGAATGCTGGACGGCGTGTCCAGTAAAACTGTATATTCAAAAATTCCGGAGAAAAATCAATGAGAGAGCTGATCCATAAACTTTATCAAACACAGATCCTGGAAAGAGAAGAACTGATCTTTCTTATATCAGAAAGAGACGAGGAAACGGAACGGTACGCCAGAGATCTGGCAAGGAAAGTTCGGGAAGAAGTCTACGGAAACAGGATTTTTATCAGAGGTTTGATCGAATTCACCAATTACTGCAAAAATGACTGCTATTACTGTGGTATCAGAAGAAGCAATAAAAATGCAGCCAGGTACCGTCTTACAAAAGAGGATATTCTCCATTGCTGCCGGCAGGGATACGATCTGGGCTTCCGGACCTTTGTGCTGCAGGGAGGCGAGGATGGATATTTTACGAAGGAAAGACTTGCCAATTTGATCTATGAGATAAAAGAAACTTATCCGGATTGTGCCCTGACACTTTCTGTTGGAGAAAAGTCGGAAGCAGAATACAGGGCTTTCCATGAGGCTGGGGCAGACCGTTATCTTCTCCGGCATGAAACAGCCGATAAGGATCATTACCGTATCCTTCATCCGGAACCTCTTTCACTGGAAAACAGGAAACATTGCCTTGAGACACTGAAAAAGATCGGATTTCAGACAGGGGCAGGATTTATGGTAGGATCTCCGGGACAGACACCGGAAACACTGGCAGAGGATTTTCTGTTTTTGAAGAATCTTGATCCGGAAATGGTGGGGATCGGACCTTTTATTTCTCATGGGGATACCCCTTTCCGGGATAAGGCTGACGGTACGCTGGAAGATACTCTTTTTTACCTGGCGCTTCTGCGCCTGATGCTTCCAAATGTTCTCCTTCCGGCTACCACAGCCCTTGGGACTATTCACCCTTCCGGGAGAGAATTGGGAATTCTTTCCGGCGCCAATGTGGTGATGCCGAATCTTTCCCCTCTTTCTGTCAGAAAGAAATATATGCTTTATGACGGAAAAATCTCCACAGGAGACGAGGCGGCAGAAGGAATAAAAAATTTAAAAAAGCGTATGGAAACAATCGGCTGTCAGATTGTGACAGACCGCGGAGATTATTACAAAAAATAAAAATGCGGCTGATAAAGCGGCAAAAAGGAGGAAATCATGTACGATCCGAAATCAACAAAAGCAACAGAATTTATCGATCATCAGGAGATACTGGATTCTCTTGCCTATGCAAAAGAGAATAAGGACAATACAGAACTGATTGAAAATCTGATTGAGAGAGCCAGAGACTGTAAAGGTCTCAGTCACAGAGAGGCAGCACTTCTGCTGGAATGCGAAGATCCCCGCCTGATCGACAAAATGTATCATGTGGCAAAGGAGATTAAACAGAAATTTTATGGAAACCGAATCGTAATGTTTGCGCCTCTGTATCTTTCTAATTACTGTATCAACGGATGTGTGTACTGTCCTTATCATGCAAAAAACAAACATATCCGACGGAAAAAACTGACACAGGAAGAAATTCGACAGGAAGTGATCGCCCTTCAGGATATGGGACATAAGCGTCTTGCTCTGGAAACGGGAGAAGATCCAAAAAATAATCCGATCGAGTATATCCTGGAGAGTATTAAAACTATCTACAGCATCAAACATAAAAACGGAGCAATCCGCCGTGTCAACGTAAATATTGCGGCAACTACTGTGGAAAATTACCGCAGGCTGAAAGAAGCCGGTATCGGAACTTACATCCTTTTCCAGGAGACTTATAATAAAGAAAGTTATGAGGCTCTTCATCCGACAGGACCGAAGAGCGATTATGCATATCATACAGAGGCTATGGACCGTGCTATGGAAGCGGGTATTGATGATGTAGGCTGCGGCGTGCTTTTTGGACTGGAAACTTATCGCTACGATTTTGTGGGCATCCTTATGCATGCAGAGCATCTGGAGGCAAGATTTGGAGTGGGACCTCATACCATCAGTGTTCCCCGCATTTGTCCGGCAGATGATATTGATACGAAAGATTTTACCAATGCAGTGCCGGATGAGATTTTCCAGAAGATTGTTGCCGTGATCCGTATTGCAGTTCCGTATACAGGAATGATCATTTCTACCCGTGAGACGCAGAAGTGCAGAGAAAAGGTCCTGAATCTTGGAATTTCTCAGATCAGCGGCGGTTCCAGAACTTCTGTAGGCGGATATGCAGAGGAGGAGGCAGAAGAGGAGAACTCTTCTCAGTTTGATGTCAGTGACAGACGGACATTGGACGAGGTGGTAAACTGGCTTCTGGAGTTGGGCTATATCCCAAGTTTCTGTACTGCATGCTATAGGGAAGGACGTACAGGAGACCGCTTTATGTCTCTGGTAAAAGGCGGACAGATCGCAAACTGCTGTCACCCCAATGCATTGATGACTTTGAAGGAATATCTGGAGGATTATGCTTCTCCTGATACCAGAGAAAAGGGACTGAAGGTGATTGAAAGAGAGCTTAAGAATGTAGGCCGGGAAAAGACAAGAGAAATCTGTGAAAGAAATCTGAAAGAGATTGAAAATGGAAGGAGAGACTTCCGTTTCTGATGTTAATAGCAAAAAACACTTGCATAACATACCTGTGATGGGGTATAGTGGTGGTATGCGATAAAGGAGGAAAATTCTTATGAAGAAATCCAGATTACTGATTGCACTGGCAGGTCTTACTCTTATTGCTTCCGGCTGTGGATACAGCACAGGAGGAGAGGACTCTACCGTGACTGTGATAAAAGCAACCCCTACACCAACTGCAACGCCAACACCCATTGCAACCCCTACACCGGCAGTAACCGCAACGCCTGTACCTGAAACTTCACAGACGGCAAGCGGCGTGAAGATCATAAAGAAGGATGCCGTCTATTATGCAAATAATGAGGCAAATATCCGTACAGACTGCGTGACAACAGACCAGACAAATATCATCCAGAGCACCAAGGTGGGCGATCAGCTTACCGGTACAGGAGTCAGTGAGGATGGTCAGTGGATCGAAGTTGACATCAATGGACAGAAGGGCTATGTAAGCGCTCAGTATGTGACAACAGAGGCTCCGGCCGGAGCAGCGGCACCGGCGGCAGACCAGGCTGCAGCTCAGTAAACAGAAGCAAAAAAGAAACCAGAGATGATTTCCGGCAGGAAAAGTATCTCTGGTTTTTTTGTACGTCTGTTTTTGAATGGAGCAGATTATTCCGGATACACCAGGCGGTCTTCCCTGATATCATAAAGGACTTCCTTCAGATATTTATCTGCCAGGTATTTTGCCATTCCAAGGTTCATATCCAGATAGTTTCCGCAGTCTTTGGCAGAAGCGCCGGGGATCTCGCCCTCAAAACCGCGGATGAACTCAAACATTTCTGTGATCAGTCCTACAATATCTTTAGATTCCAGATCACCTGCAAGGAGAAGATAATTTCCTGTACGGCAGCCCATAGGCCCCCAGTAGATCACCTTTGATCCGAATTCCTCATGATTGCGGAGAAAAGTAGCTGCCAGATGTTCCATAGCATGGAGCTCTGCAGTGTTCATAACAGGTTCCTCATTAGGAGAGGTCATACGGATATCAAAAGTAGTGATCACCTGATCACCCAGATAATCCTTGCGGGAAACATAGATTCCCGGCTGCAGCTTAATATGGTCTATAGTAAAGCTTGCAATTTTTTTCATGTGTGTTCCTCCTGAAATATATGATATATCATTTTAGCAGAGTCCGGGGCAGGAAACAAGCAGTTACTGTGAACAATAACGAAGGGGAACCAGTAATTCATTGACTTTATTTCTATAGAATGATAAACTGGTATACAGCTTAGAAATGCATCAACAAGAGAGGTAAATATCATGATAGACGGAAAAAAAGTTTTATTCAGCGGTATGCAGGCGACAGGAAACCTTACATTGGGAAATTATCTGGGTGCTCTGAAAAACTGGCTGACTTTAAGTGATGAATATGAATGTTTTTACAGTGTAGTGGATCTTCATTCCATTACCGTACGCCAGAATCCGGCAGAACTTCGTAAAAGAGCCCGTAATCTTCTGACTCTTTATATTGCAGCAGGCCTTGATCCTAAGAAAAACTGTATTTATTATCAGTCCCATGTTTCCGGACATGCGGAGCTGTCCTGGATTTTAAGCTGTTTTACTTATATGGGCGAGCTGAACCGTATGACTCAGTTTAAAGATAAGGCTGCCAAACATGCAGACAATATTAATGGCGGTCTCTTTACCTATCCGGTTCTGATGGCGGCAGATATCCTTCTGTATCAGGCGGATGTGGTTCCGGTGGGAATTGACCAGATGCAGCATCTGGAACTTACCAGAAATGTGGCAGAGCGCTTTAATAATATTTATGGAGATGTATTTACAGTTCCGGAAGCATATGTAGGCAAGGTGGGAGCTAAGATCATGAGTCTTCAGGATCCTTCCAGAAAAATGTCCAAGTCTGATGAGAATCCAAACGGAAGTATTTATCTTATGGATGATCCGGATACGATCATGCGTAAATTTAAACGTGCAGTGACAGATTCCGAAGGCTGTATTGCTTATCGTGAGGAACAGCCGGGAGTTAAGAATCTTATCGATATTTACTGTGCATGTACAGGAAAGACACCGGATGAAGCGGTAAAGGAATTTGACGGAAAAGGCTATGGCGAATTGAAACCGGCAGTGGCAGAGGCAGTGATTTCTGTGCTGAAGCCTCTTCAGGATGAGTTCGCAAGACTTTCCAAGGATAAGGCATATATTGACTCTGTGATCAAAGAGAACGCAGAAAAGGCAAATTATTATGCAGCAAAGACACTGCGCAAGGTACAGAGAAAGGTTGGTTTCCCGGACAGGATCCGATAATCATAAAAGAGGAAAGAGAAAAACTCCGGCAGACAAAACAGAAAAGCGGAGGGGCAGAAGCCGGTCCGCATACAACAACAGGATCAGGAGGAATAAAAATGAAACGTAAAACTTTGGCAGTACTTTGTGCTGCAGTACTTTCAGCGGCAATGCTGACAGGATGCGGCGGAGCGAAAGAATCAGCAGAAGAAACAAAAACAGAAGCTGCTGCAGAGAAATCCGATACAGAAGAAACTGTTAGTGACGAAGAGGCAGAGAAGGCCGGTTTCAGCGACGGAGAAGAGACTTCTTCGGATGATGGAAACAAAGAAGAAGCAGAAAAAACAGATACATCAGAGAAAGCAGCAATTCTGGATACCAGCAGCGAGCTGACCGGCATCCATCATGCTCAGATCATTGTTAAGGATTATGGTGAAATCCAGGTGGAACTGGATGCGGATACAGCTCCGATCACAGTGACAAACTTTGTGAAGCTGGCACAGGATGGATTTTATGACGGGCTTACCTTCCACCGTATTATAAAAGACTTTATGGTTCAGGGCGGGGATCCCCTGGGAAACGGTACAGGCGGAGCTGATGAAGAAATTAAAGGAGAATTTGCCAATAATGGTGTGGAGAATGACATTTCTCATACAAGAGGAGTGATCTCCATGGCAAGATCTATGGATCCCAACAGTGCAAGCTCTCAGTTCTTTATTGTTCATAAAGACAGTACATTCCTGGATGGAGATTATGCCGGATTCGGGCATGTAACAGAAGGAATGGATGTAGTGGACAAAATCTGCGAAGATGCCCAGCCGGTAGATGACAATGGAACAATTGTGGCAGAAGAACAGCCGGTGATCGAGTCAATTATGATCTTAGATTGATACAAAAGAATAAAAAGAGTGAAAAACCTCTGCCTGGTTTGCGGGCAGAGGTTTTTTGACCATGATTGTTTTTTATCCCAGATAACTTTTTAAAAGATCAAAAGTATTTTTTACACCTTTTTTGTGACTTCTTTCGTATCCATGGGAAGCGTAAACTCCGGGACCAATCAGACAGTGACGGGCATCCACACCTGCGCTTAGAGCAGCATCTACATCAGAACCGTAGTAAGGATATACATCTACTGCAAAATCTACATCTGCTTTTCGGGCAGCCTGGATCAGTGCGGAAACTACATCATAATGAGAGGGGCCGCGGCTGTCTTTGGCGCAGATGGAAACCTGGTATTCTGTACATTCAAGTCCCTCTCCGACACAGCCCATATCCACTGCCAGCATTTCTGTCACATCTTCCGGAATGGATCCGCAGCCGCCATGTCCGACTTCTTCGAATACAGTAATATGCTGATAGATCCGGCGGGAAGGAGTGATATTTTCGTCTTTCAGATACTTTGCATAGCCAATAAGGATCGCGGTACTCAGTTTGTCATCCAGAAAACGGCTTTTAATGAAACCGGAGGGAGTGATCACGGTTCTGGGATCAAAGCATACAATATCTCCGGTCATGATACCAAGGCTTTTGACTTCTTCTTTGGTGGATACCAGTTCATCCAGAAGTACTTCCATGTCTTTGTAGGTACGTTTGGTATCATTGTAGTCTCCGTTTACATGGATGGAGGCATTGCATAACTGGAAAGTTCCTGTATAAGTCTTTCCTTCTCTGGTAATGATGCGGCAGTTTTCTGTTTCAGCATTGTTTGGATTCATGCCGCCTAAAGGAGTCAGCTTCAAAGTTCCCTGATCTGTAATG
>URWL01000087.1 GCA_900551465.1 uncultured Blautia sp.
GGTACTGCAGTTCAGACTCCGGGTGAGCATATTTTCCCGTACCTTCAGGAAAACCTGGACGGCATTATCACCATTGAAGATGATGAACTGATTATGGCATTCCTGGATATGGTGGAAAATCACAAAATGATCGTTGAGAATTCAGGACTTTTGACAGTGGCAGCTCTTCGCCATCTTGATTTTACCGGTAAAAAAGTTGTTTCCATTTTAAGCGGAGGAAACATGGATGTGATTACCATGTCTTCTGTGGTGCAGCATGGTCTGATCCAGAGGGACCGTATATTTACAGTATCTGTCCTGATACCGGATAAAGCCGGAGAGCTTGTGCGCGTAGCGACCATCATTGCGCAGAATCAGGGCAACGTGATCAAACTGGATCATAACCAGTTTGTTACCACAAACCGTAATGCGGCTGTGGAACTGAAAGTAACCATGGAAGCATTTGGAACAGAACATAAAAACCAGATTGTAAAAGCTCTGGAGGACGCAGGCTGTAAGCCAAGAGTGATTCGGGCAAGTCTTTAAAAAACAATAAAAAACCGCGGATATGATCTACTTATTAAGTAAAGCATATCTGCGGTTTTGCTGTTTTGGGCTTATTTAACCTCGATCAATTCGTATTCATCTGTTCCAAGGCCAAGCTTTTTGGCATGTGCAATGCAGGATGTCCAGTCTGTGGTAGGGAACATGGCTCCAAAGTGATCATGTCCTTCATGATCTGCTTCTGCAAGGTAGGTGTTGGAGATCACAGGCTGTTTGTTTACGGCATCTGCACAGGCAATATCCAGAGCTACCGGGTCAAAAGAAGCAAAAAATCCTACATCCGGAACAATGGCTGCATCATTTTCTGCATGACAGTCACAATAAGGGGATACATCGATCACAAGGTTGATGTAAAATGCCGGACGTCCGTCAACAACAGCCTTTGTGTATTCTGCGATCTTGCAGTTCAGGATATCGTTGGATTCATCAGAAGCAGCAAGAACTGCATCCTTAGGACAGACACCGATACATCTTCCGCATCCCACACATTTGTCATGGTCAATGGAAGCTTTGTTGTCTGTGAACTGTGGAGCATCGTGAGCACAGATCTTTTCGCAGCGGTGACATCCGATGCAGAGATCCTGATTTACATGAGGCTTGCCGGCACTGTGCATTTCCATTTTTCCTGCACGGGAGCCGCAGCCCATTCCGATATTTTTCAGTGTGCCGCCAAAACCAGTAGCTTCATGACCTTTAAAATGGGAAAGTGCGATAAAGACATCGGCATCCATGATCGCACGGCCGATTTTTGCCTCTTTTACATATTCTGCACCTTCTACAGGAACATAAACCTCATCTGTTCCTTTCAGGCCGTCTGCGATCAGAACGTGGCAGCCTGTTGAAAATGGTGAAAAGCCGTTGGTATAAGCGCTGTCCAGATGATCCAGTGCATTTTTCCGTCCGCCGACATAAAGAGTATTGCAGTCTGTAAGGAAAGGTTTTCCGCCTAGTTCCTTTACTACATCAGCTACAGCCTTTGCGTAATTGGGACGAAGAAATGCCAGATTTCCCGGTTCGCCGAAATGGATTTTGATAGCAGTATATTTGCCGTCAAAATCGATTGTTTCGATACCGGCTTTCCGGATCAGTTTTTTTAATTTGTCCAGAAGGTTGTTGTTAAATCCGGTTCTCATATTTGTGTAATAAACTTTTGATTTTTCCATATGTTGCCCAGACCTCCTTAATATGTCTTTATAATTAGAATACAGCATATGGAATTGATTGGCAAGAAAATTCCGTCATCCTGTATGGGAACGGCAGTTTTTTTCAATATATTTACGCTTGCACAGCTTAAAACTCTGGGGTATATTGATAAAGTAAATGGATGAACAGTATGAAATATCATTGGAGGATGAGATCAAGATGCTGGAAGAATATAATAAAGCATATAAACTTGGAAAGAAAGACTACCAGGCGCGGTTAGTGAAAGGAGAAACTCCGACTCTGAAGGTCCTTGATGAGATCCTTCCTGCCAGAGGCGCCTATTCAGAACGCTCTTTGGGACTGGTACAGATTCCCATCGATCAGATTGTTGGAACGAAAACAGAAGGAAGGAGCAATGCATTTGCCGGTAATTTTATGCCTATTCTTCGGGAAAATACAGAATTTGCCTATAAATGGTCCTGTCTTGCAAAGAGCCATGTTAATGAGGGAATCCGTGATCCGATCAAGGCATATGAATATATGAATCAGTTTTATGTGGAAGAAGGGAACAAGCGGGTCAGTGTATTGAAATATTATGACGCCGTATCTGTCCCTGGCTTTGTGACCCGTATTCTTCCCCCAAAAACAGAAGAAAAAGAAAATAAAATCTACTATGAATTTATAGATTTTTATGAAGTATCTAAAGTTAATTATATATGGTTTACAAAGCCAGGAAGCTTTGCAAAACTCCAGAGCCTTGTAGGCAAGGACGAAAAAGAGGTATGGACAGATGATGACAAGCTGACATTCAGCTCTGTATATTCCAGATTTGTTATGGAATATGAAGCAGCAGGAGGAAAAAAACTTACGATCACACCGGGCGATGCTTTTCTGGCTTTCCTGACTATTTATGGATATGAGGCTCTTTGTAAGAAGACTGCAAATGAATTAAAGGAACTGGTAAATAAAAGCTGGGAAGAATTTACTCTTCTTGAGCATGAAAATGAGATCGATCTGAAAATGGATCCCAACAGGGAAAAGAAACCTCTCATCAGCCGGCTTCTGACTGGTTCCAAAAAACTTAAGATTGCGTTTATTTATGCAAAAACTCCGGGCTCCTCTGCATGGACATATGCCCATGAACTGGGACGGCTGCATCTGGAACAGATGTTCCCGGAAGAAGTTACGACTGTGTGTTATGAGAATATAGTTCCAGAACTGGCAGAAAAAGCGATCACAGATGCTATCCAGAAGGGCTGCAATATGATTTTTACAACTACGCCTGCTTTTGTCCAGGCCAGTGTGCAGACCGCCATTGCAAATCCGGATATCCGTATCCTTAACTGTTCTCTGAATACATCGCATCGTTATATCCGTACCTACTATGCCCGGATGCATGAGGCGAAATTTCTTATGGGAGCCATAGCCGGAGCTATGGCTGAAAATGACAGACTGGCTTATATTGCGGACTATCCTATTTTTGGTACGATCGCAAATATTAATGCCTTTGCTCTTGGAGCAGCAATGATCAATCCACGAGCAAAAATATATCTGGAGTGGTCCAGCCTTAAGGATGATGATCTTGGCAAGGTTATGGACAGAATCCGGGAAAAAGATATTTCTGTCGTTTCCGGCCGTGATATGGTGATACCGGAAGATGCGTCCAGATATTTCGGACTTTACCGTATGGAAAATGGCACGCCACGTAATCTGGCTATGCCATTGTGGCACTGGGGCAAATTTTATGAGGAACTGATCCGGACAGTGATGAATGGAGCCTGGAAGTATGATGACAGCAGTGCGGAGAAAAAAGCGATCAACTATTGGTGGGGAATGTCCTCACAGGTAGTAGACGTGATCTGTTCCAAGAATATTCCAAATGGAACACAGCATCTTGTGGAGCTTTTGAAGGAAACAATCATGCGTGGAGAGTTTAACCCGTTTTCCGGTGTTCTTTATTCTCAGAATGGGATCATTCAGGAGAATCCACAGGGAAGCCTGTCTCCGGAAGAAATCATTACCATGAACTGGCTCTGTGACAATGTCATCGGTACGATTCCAAAAAGCGGACAGTTAAACGATCAGGCAAAATCAGTGACGCTTCAGCAGGGTGTGGAGAAGGGATTGTAAAATATGAAAATACTTGCCATTGCAGATGAAGAATCAAAATATTTATGGGATTTTTTTGAAAAGAGCAAGCTGGAAGGTATTGATCTTATCATATCCTGCGGGGATCTGGATCCCAGATATCTGTCATTTCTTGCTACGTTTACATCAGCACCTGTTCTCTATGTTCATGGGAATCACGATGATAAATATGAAAGAATCCCTCCCGATGGATGCATCTGTATTGACGATACAATCTATGTCCATGAGGGTATAAGAATTCTGGGATTAGGCGGTTCTATGCGGTACAAGCCCGGAAATCATCAGTATACAGAAAGAGAAATGCGTCACAGGATATTCAAGCTTATCCCAAAACTTATCTGGAGAAGAGGGTTTGATATCCTTGTGACACATGCTCCTGCTTATCAGCTGAATGACAGCCGGGATCTTCCGCATCAGGGATTTAAGGTTTTCCTGAAACTGATAGAGAAATATAATCCAAAGTATTTTCTCCACGGGCATGTCCACATGTCCTACGGAAGACAGCATAAAAGATATGATAAATATAAGGACACTCATGTGATCAATGCCTATGAACGCTTTGTGTTTGATTATGATGCAGAGCATCCGGGAGACTGGGTATAAAAATATATTGTCAAGAAAAAAGACTTGACACATATGCGCAAATAGGGTATGATAGCCAAGGTGGTTATCAGATGGAGAAATTTGTAGAACAGACATTATTGTATGATTTTTATGGAGAGCTTCTGACAGATCGTCAGCAGCAGGTATATGAAAGTGTGGTGCTGGAGGATTATTCCCTCAGCGAGGTTGCAGAAGATCTGGGCATCAGCCGCCAGGGAGTTCATGATATGATCAGGCGGTGTAATCAGGCTCTTGAAGAATATGAAAAAAAACTGCATCTGGTAGAAAAATTTCTGTGCATTAAAGAACAGGTCCACAGGATCAGTCAGATCGCAGAAAGGTATCACGCACAGGAGATTACAGAAATTTCCAATGAGATATTAGAGGAGTTATAGTCTATGGCGTTTGAGAGCTTGACGGAAAAATTACAGAATGTATTTAAGAAGCTGAGAGGAAAAGGACGTCTTACAGAGGAAGATGTCAAGATCGCTCTGAAGGAAGTCAAGATGGCTCTTCTGGAAGCGGATGTAAACTTCAAAGTTGTAAAGCAGTTCACGAAAGCAGTTCAGGAAAGAGCTGTGGGACAGGACGTAATGAGCGGCCTGAATCCAGGACAGATGGTCATTAAGATCGTAAACGAAGAGCTGGTAAATCTTATGGGAAGTGAAACTACTGAGCTTCCGATCAAACCGGGAAGCGAAATTACGGTTCTTATGATGGCAGGACTTCAGGGTGCCGGTAAAACAACAACTGTTGCAAAGCTTGCCGGTAAGCTGAAATCAAAAGGAAAGAGACCTCTTCTTGTTGCCTGTGACGTATATCGTCCGGCGGCGATCACACAGCTTCAGGTAAACGGTGAGAAACAGGGTGTGGAAGTGTTCTCCATGGGAGACAAACAGAATCCTGTAAATATTGCGAAAGCAGCTGTGGAACATGCAAAGGCCAATCAGCAGAATGTAGTGCTTCTGGATACAGCAGGACGTCTTCACGTAGATGAAGATATGATGCAGGAGCTTGCAGATATTAAGGCGAATATACAGGTGGATGCCACACTTCTGATCGTAGATGCAATGACCGGTCAGGATGCAGTAAATGTGGCAAAGACCTTTACAGAAAAAGTCGGAATCGACGGTGTGATCCTGACGAAAATGGACGGTGACACCAGAGGCGGTGCTGCACTTTCTATTAAAGCTGTAACAGGAAAACCGATCCTCTATGTTGGTATGGGAGAGAAGCTTTCTGATCTGGAACAGTTCTATCCGGAACGTATGGCTTCCAGGATCCTGGGCATGGGCGATGTCATGAGTCTGATCGAAAAGGCAGAAGCGGCTATTGATCAGGAACAGGCTGCCGAAATGCAGAAAAAGTTAAAGAAAATGGATTTTGACTTTAACGATTATCTGACCAGCATGGAACAGATGAAGAAAATGGGAGGAATCGGCAGCATTTTGAATATGCTTCCTGGAGTAGGCAGCAAAATGAAGGATATTGAGGGCATGATCGATGAGAAAGCTCTTGAACGGACAAAGTCCATTATCCTATCTATGACACCTCAGGAACGGACTAATCCGGGGATTTTAAATATTTCCCGTAAAAACCGTATAGCCAGAGGCGCCGGAGTAGAGATCGCGGAAGTCAATCGTCTTGTAAAGCAGTTTGAGCAGAGCAAAAAAATGATGAAACAGATGCCTGGTATGATGGGCGGTAAAATGGGTAAAAGAGGCGGCTTTAAGCTTCCCTTTTAAGATAAACTAACAAAAAAAGAAAACAGATAAATGGAGGAAAACAAAAATGGCAGTAAAGATCAGATTAAGAAGAATGGGACAGAAGAAAGCACCTTTCTATAGAATCGTAGTTGCAGATTCCCGCTGCAAACGTGATGGAAAAGCAATCGCTGAGATTGGTACTTATGATCCAAACCTTGAGCCAAGCGTTTACAAAGTAGACGAGGAAGCAGCTAAGAAATGGCTTGCAGCAGGTGCTCAGCCTACAGAAGTTGTTGCAAAAATCTTCAAAGCAGCCGGAATCGAGAAATAAGAAGTACCGATAGAGGGTATTTCTTTGCTGCATATGCAGTGCAGGGAGGTATGTAATGAAGAAATTAGTAGAAGTAATTGCAAAATCTCTGGTAGATCATCCGGATGAGGTGGTTGTCACCGAAAACGAAAAAGAAGATGCAGTTATCATTGAGCTGAAGGTGGGACCGGCCGATATGGGCAAGGTCATCGGCAGACAGGGACGTATTGCCAAGGCGATCCGTACCGTAGTAAAAGCCGCTTCTTCAAAGAGCAGCAAAAAAGTGATCGTGGACATTCTGCAGTAACAGGATTTTCACAATAGCATAAGAAAGTAGCAGGAGCTGTGGAAACATAGCTCCTTCTTTCACTATAGGGAGTTTTATATGGAAGATTTACTGAAGGTTGGTGTGATCACCACAACGCATGGTGTACGTGGAGAGGTGAAGGTATATCCCACCACTGATGAGCCGGAGCGCTTTTTGGAATTGAACTATGTACTTTTGGATACAGGAAGAGAACTTCGACGTCTTGATATTAAAAATGTTAAATTTTTTAAAAATCTTGTGATCCTGAAATTTGATGGTGTTGATAACATCAATGATATAGAAAAATATAAAGGCCGCGATCTCTGGATTCCCAGAGAAGAGGGGCAGGAGCTTGAAGAAGACGAATACTATATTGCGGATCTTCTGGGTATGACAGTTCTTCTTGAAGACGGAACGGAATTTGGTACTTTGAAGGATGTAATGGAGACCGGAGCCAACGATGTTTATATGATAGACTCCAAAGAACACGGAGAGGTTCTTCTTCCGGCTATCCGGGAA
>URWL01000088.1 GCA_900551465.1 uncultured Blautia sp.
GCAAGTGGTAAAAACAAAATTACGAAAATCAGGGTATTTGTGATATACTTAGAACAATAAAATTTTGCTGTATTTAATTCTTCAGCATATGTATACGAAATAAAGAGATCAATTTCAGGAGGAAAAATATGGGTTGTCTTGGTAATTTACTGTGGTTTATATTTGGAGGTGCAATCAGTGCCCTGAGCTGGTGTGTGGCAGGCTGTCTGTGGTGCATCACAGTGGTAGGTATTCCCATCGGGATGCAGTGCTTTAAATTTGCTTCTCTCAGCTGTTTTCCCTTTGGAAAAGAGGTACGCTATGGTGGAGGGGCGGTGTCTCTTCTGGTAAATATCATCTGGCTGGCAGTGTCTGGTCTTCCCCTTGCCCTTGAACATGCAGTTCTTGGAATGCTTTTATGTGTGACGGTGATCGGAATTCCCTTTGGGCTGCAGCAGTTTAAGCTTGCCAAACTGGCTCTGATGCCTTTTGGAGCGGAAGTATATTAAAAAACGCGGTATCTGCAGGATTTGGAAAAACATGTTTTCCACGCTTACAGATACCGCATTTTTTTATGATTTATCGAAAGTGTCCTCATCGCTTTCGGCGGAGTTCTCCTCGTTTGCAGAAGAATCTATTTCTTCTGTACTGGCCGGAGTGATCCAGGTACTTCTTTCTTCGATTTTATTCATGATCCGGTCAGCTTCTTCGCCCTCTGCGGGAGTGGGCTGATAATTGTTGTAATCATAGTCAGAAGAAATGGAGCAGGGGATAATGTTTGTATTATTATCTGAGGCTACTCCGTTTTTGTCTACGGTAAAGGTTTGCTGAAAGATCATGCTGTCCGTATCACTAGGATAGGAATTTCCTCCAAAACAGAAGTTCCCAAGGCTGTATACGATATTTTTTTCTTTATAGGTTTCCATACCCTGGAGAACATGGGGATGATGACCGCAGACCAGATCAGCTCCTTCGTCGATAGCAAGACGTCCAAGAGTTGTCTGGTTGGAATCAGGAATCTCTTCTTTTTCGTTTCCCCAGTGAAAGATTACAATTGTGATAACCGCTCCCTGTTCTTTGACTTTGGCGATATTCTGTTTCAGCTGTTCTGTCCGTTCCAGATGATCCTTCAGTTCATAGATTCCTACAAGGCCGATCTTGACGCCTTTTATTTCTATAACCGCTGTTTCATCGTATCCAAAATGAGTGATTCCCTCTTGATCGAGAGCTGCCAGTGTGTCGGCAAATCCCTGTTCGCCGTAATCATGGCTGTGGTTATTTGCCAAAGTTACAGCTTCCACTGAGCCGTCAGAGAGAATGCTGGAAAATTCTGCAGGAGCTTTAAAGGCAAACTGTTTTTCTTCTCTCTCTTCAGAATCCGTCAGTGTTCCTTCAAAATTGGCAATGGTCAGGTCATCAGCGGAAAAAATATCTTTTACATTACGGAAAAAATATTCAGAGCCATAGCTTTCATAATAAGCGTTCAGACTGGTATCGTAATCAAAATTTTCATCTGTTCCAAGGGTGCAGTCTCCTACAACGCTGACGGTAAGGGACACGGGTTCTGCCGGAAGAGCAGAGTTTTCTTGTGGATCAGGCTCTGTATCATCAGAAGAAGTTTTTTTCTTCTGATCAGAATTTACTGTGTCGGAGTTTTGCGTTCCATCTGTTTGTACAGTTTGCGTGTTTGTAGGTTTTGATTTTTTATCTATACAGCTGCGAATTGCAAAAGTAAGCAGAATAAGTAAAAGAATCAAACCCATTCCGCCGGCCAGCAGCAGACGCTTCCGGCGCTGACGGTAATAACGGGATTTCTGATACATTTTTCGGCGGCGAGAAGCATTCTTTTTCTGTAAAGCAGGATTTCTGCGGCTGGGAGTCCGGGAAGCTTCGGAAGTGCCTGAAGATTTATGCCGGGAATGTTTTCTGGAAGGTTGGTTGGAAGCAGGCTGATTCATACGTATACTCCTTGTCTTTTGTAAAGTAGATATAAAAGAGAAATAAAAGTTATATTTATTAAAAGTATAGATATTTTTGGAAATTTCGTCAATAGATTTCCTCTTTTTACAAAAGGCTTTTTCTGCTATAATAAGTATGCTCTGAAGAAACTTTCAGAGATAAATACGAAAGATGGAGAAAAAAGAAATGTTATATATAGGAAATCATACAACCTCATCCAAGGGATATAAAAAGATGGCGCAGCAGATGATCAAAAACGGAGGAAATACGTTTGCTTTTTTTACCAGAAATCCCCGTGGGGGAAATGCAAAAGCTATTGATGCAAAAGACGTGGAGGAATTTCTGCAGCTGGCAGGAAACCATGGATTTGGAAAGATCGTTGCCCATGCGCCTTATACTATGAATTGCTGTGCGGCCAAAGAAGACCTGAGAGATTTTGCCAGAAATACTATGGCAGATGATCTGAGACGAATGGAATATACACCGGGAAATTATTATAATTTTCATCCGGGAAGTCATGTAGGGCAGGGGGCAGAAGCTGGAATACAAAAGATTGCGGAGATTTTAAATGATGTGCTTACAGAAGAGCAGACGACTACGGTTCTTCTGGAAACCATGGCGGGAAAGGGCTCCGAGGTAGGGAGAAATTTTCAGGAGATCCGTTCCATTCTTGATCTGGTAGAAAAGGATCACAAAATGGGAGTGTGTCTGGACACCTGTCATGTGTGGGACGGTGGTTATGATATTGTCAATGACCTGGACGGGGTGCTGAAAGAATTCGATCAGGTAATCGGTCTTTCGCGTCTGAAGGCAGTCCATCTGAATGACAGCATGAACGGAATGGGAAGCCATAAGGACCGCCATGCAAAGATCGGGGAGGGTGAGATCGGTCTGGAGGCTCTGGTACGTGTAATCCGGCATCCGGCTCTTGCAGAGATTCCTTTCATTTTGGAAACACCAAATGACGATGCAGGTTGGACCAGAGAAATTTCTGTACTTAGAGAAGCCTTTGAAAAACAATGACAGATAAAATGTGAAATGCTCCGGTGTTCCTTTATGCAGGGGATTCTATGACCCAGGAACGCCGGAGCATATATTTTTAAAGCTTTACTTCATTTTTCAGTATCAGCCCGTCGCGGAATGCAGCAGCATTCTGAAGAGTTGTTTCCGCAATATTTGTCAGCGCCTCATCAGTAAAAAATCCCTGATGAGAGGTCATGGCTACATTGGGGAAAGACAGAAGTCTCTGGATGGTGGAGCTTTGAAGAATACGTTCAGACATATCCTCATATACAAGCTCTGATTCCTCTTCATAGACGTCAAGACCTACGGCAAAGAATTTATGATCCCGGATTCCAGCGATCAGATCTTCGGTACAGATCAGGCCGCCCCTTGAAGTGTTTACAAGGATCACCCCGTCTTTCATTTTGGCAATAGATTCCTCGTTGATGAGATGATGTGTTTCCTCTGTAAGAGGGCAGTGAAGACTGATCAGATCGCTTGTGCGGAGAAGCTCATCCAGGGATACATACTCCAGAAAATCCAGCTCTTTATTAGGATAAAGGTCGTAGGCGATAACACGCATGCCAAATCCCCTACAGATCCTTGCCATTGCAAGACCGATTTTTCCGGTTCCGACGATTCCGGCAGTTTTATGGAACAAATTGACACCCATAAGCCCGTTCAATGCAAAATTATTTTCCCTGCATTTGATGTATGCTTTGTGGGTGTGGCGGTTGGCAGTAAGAACAAGAGCCATAGCGTGTTCGGCTACTGCTTCCGGGGAATAGCCGGGAACCCGAAGAACCTTGATCCCGTATTTTTCCGCAGTTTTGAGATCCACATTGTTATATCCGGCACAGCGCATCAGAATCAGCTTAATGCCCTGAGTATGAAGGCTTTCCATAACAGGAGTACTGATATCTGCATTTACAAAGGCACAGATTCCGTCGTAGCCTCCTGCAAGTGATGCGGTTTCTTCATAAAGATTGGCTTCGATAAATTTAAATGTGATTCCCGGATATTCCGGGGCAAGCTTATCAAAAAAATGCTGGTCATAGTCTTTTGTACCGTAAAATAATATTTTCATGGCTGCCTCCTTTTCTTTTGGTATATGTATAAGTTAGTTGAAATATACATGGAAAATTCTGGGATGTCAAGGGTTATTTTTCTGACAAATACAGGAAAGGATAGGGTTATTTCTGTAATATAAAGCAGCGTAACTATATAAAAACATCAGAAAGAAGGATAGAAAAATGACAGAGAATATTAAGATCAGAAATTTAATATATAATGATTATGTAATTGTAAATAGAGGCTATCAGACGCTTCACAGTGAACATGTGGAGGGAAGACCGGATATTTATAAAGAGATGAAAGATATTTTTTTGGAAGAAGAGTATTCGAAAATGCTGACTGATCCGGATTATATTATGATTGGTGCAGAAGAAGACGGACGACTGACGGGCTTTCTGATTGCAAAACGGAAGATAACTCCTGTTAATCCCATGCTTCACAGAAATCGTACATTCTTTGTGGATGCTCTTTTTGTGGAACAGGACTGCCGCAGAAAAGGAACCGCAAAAAGATTGTATGAATATCTGGTAGCAAAGGCTGAAGAGGAAGAATGTGCCCGGATAGATCTGAAAGTCTGGGGGTTTAATAAGGGAGCTCTGGCATTTTACCAAAGTATGGGATTTCAGATACAGTCTTATAATATGGAGAAGAAACTTATATAAGAAAAAGGCAGATCCTGTGCGGTACCTCCTTAGGGAAGTTCTGAAAAGCACTGTGATCTGCCTTTGCTTATAAGCATGATTAAAATTATGAATGTTCTGCAGAAAATTTTAATTTCCGCAGAGATACAGGTCTTTATAAAATTCCGGATAGGAAATATCTACGCACTGGGCGTCCTGAATCTCCATTTCTCCCTCGCAGATGGTTCCTGCAACTGCAAAGGACATGGCCACTCTGTGGTCAAGATGCGAGTCGATCGCTGCTCCGTGGAGTGGTCTGCCTCCGTGAATGATCATTCCGTCATCAGTTCCTTCAATATCTGCTCCCATACGCTTCAGATTATCTACCATTACAGCAATTCGGTCTGATTCCTTGACTTTCAGCTCCTGCGCATCCTGGATGATGGTAGTGCCCTGGGCAAATGCGGCCATTACTGCGATCATGGGGATTTCATCGATCAAAGTAGGAATATCGGCTCCTTGGATGACGGTTCCCTTCAGAGAACTTGTGCGGATCAGGAGATCAGCAGTAGGTTCTCCCTCAGGATTTTTGTTAAGAAGCGTAATATCCGCACCCATGGACCGGCAGACCTTCAAAATGCCGGCACGGGTAGGATTGATGCCCACATTTTTCAGGAGAATCTCACTGTCTGGAGTGAGAAGCCCTGCTGCTATGAAATAAGCTGCAGAAGAAATATCTCCGGGAACAACAATATCGCGGGCTTCCAGTACAGGCTCCGGATATATGGCGGCAGAAGTTCCTGTGGAAGAAACCTTTGCACCAAAATAATTCAGCATAATCTCGGTATGATTCCTGGAAAGAAAAGGTTCTGTTACACTGGTGATGCCGTCTGCATACATTCCCGCAAGAAGAACACAGGATTTTACCTGGGCGGATGCTACGGGAGAGTCATAATGGACTGCATGAAGCGGCTTTCCGGTAATTATAAGAGGCGCGCAGCCGTTGTTGTTTCTGCTTATAATATCAGCTCCCATGGAAGCCAGAGGAGCCATGATTCTTTTCATAGGGCGGGTACGGATAGAGGCATCTCCGTCAAGCTCTGAGGAAAAATTCTGACCTGCAAGAATCCCGGAGATCAGTCTTGTTGTGGTGCCGCTGTTGCCGACATCCAGGGTACCGGAAGGAGCCTGCAGTCCGTGCAGTCCTTTTCCGTGGACAAGGATCTGATCCTGGTTCCTTTCTATTTCAATTCCCATTTTACGGAAACAGGAGATTGTAGAGAGACAGTCAGCCCCTTCCAGAAAATGAGTGATTCTTGTGGTACCTTTTGCAAGAGCACCAAACATTACAGCTCTGTGAGAAATGGATTTGTCTCCCGGAACTGTAAGAGTTCCTCTCAGTCCGGTCTGTTTTTTTATTTTCATAATAGATACCTACCGTTCGTAAACAATATAGTTTCGTTTCTTTAAAAGAGCGCTTGCCCGGTTCATGGCATCCTCTTCATAAAATTCTATTTTTAGTACACCCTGTTCAAATTCCCGGTTATGTATGATTCCAATATTCTTGATATTGATCTTATCCATGGCAAGAATCGTGGCAATAGTTGCGATTCCGCCAGCTTCATCAACGATGTCGAGATAGAGGACATATGCTCTGGTGATAGGTCCTTTTGAGGTAACATCAATAGAATCCCGGTAATCTCTGGAAGCGGCAAAAAGCTGATAGAGCTGATCCGCCTCTTTGTTGTCAACAGAGCAGCGTATCTGGATCAGCATACGGATATATTCATCCAGCACTGCGGAAATATTTCTGGTGTTTTCTAGACAGATCTGCTGCCACATAACAGGAGATGAGGAGGCGATCCTGGTAATATCCCGGAAACCGCCGGCTGCAATGGTCTTCATATATTCTGCATCATTATCGAGAGCACTTACCAGATTTACCAGTGAGGAGGCGATAATGTGAGGCAGATGACTGACTCCTGCTGTGACAAAATCATGCTCTTCGGCAGTAAGCACCATGGGGATAGCGCCCAGGGAGTCGATAAGCTCTGAAAATTCCGTAAGCTTATTTAAAGGAACCTCCCCTCCTGGAGTTAGAATATAATAGGCGTTTTCCAACAGGTGATCAGAAGAATTGGCAAAGCCGGAGCGTTCTGAGCCTGCCATGGGGTGCCCGCCGATAAAATTATGATCCAGCCCGATTTCCTCTACTGCCTGATGAATAGGACCCTTGACACTGCCTGCATCTGTAATGATGCATTCATCCGAGATAACCTCTTTTAAATATTTCAGATATTGAATGTTATATTCTACCGGAGCACAGAGGAAAATATAATCACAGTTGTGATATCTTTCGTCTTTTTCTTCCAGTACACCGTCAATAACTCCGCTGCTCAGTGCGGCAGCCAGGGTTTCTCTGTGTCTGGCATAGGCCAGGATATGGTAATCCGGATGAACTCTGCGGATCGTTTTTGCAATAGAGCCTCCAATAAGGCCGAGGCCGATAAAACCAATGGTTTTCATAGATATAGTGATCCTTTCCCAAGAAAAATATACTCATATTTTAAAATATAAGAAGAAAAATGTCAAATACAAGGGGAAAATGTAAAAATTCATGAAATTTTCACATTATTTCAT
>URWL01000089.1 GCA_900551465.1 uncultured Blautia sp.
AGCTCCTTATTCAGTTCATTAAAAATCAGGCTTCTCTTTGTAGCAACCAACGCACTGTCCGTGTTTGCATTGCTCTTGTCACCGATATATCGGATTGCCTGGCTCTTTGTATACACATCATCCATCATATGGATAAAATCCAGCTTATAATTACGGTAATCACGATAGCTTTTTGCCACCGCCGGATTCACTCTTTCCAGAGCGCCTTCCACGATATTATGCATCTCCTGGATCTGAATTTCATTTTTCCCAAGGGAATCCGCATGCTCCTGCGCAAAACGGCAGATAAAATCCTTCTCCTCCTGAGAAAATGTATACAGGATCCTTGCGGCAGATTTATTTACGGCTGCCACGATTTTCTGCGGATTAAATTCTTCCTTTGTCCCATCTTTTTTGATCACATAAATCATACCATTTTTCTCCTATTTCGTCTCGTAAAAAAATGCACGTTTCTTCCATGTGCATCCCTACGATATTCTCCCCATATCTGGTGTTGCAAAACAGAGTATAACACAATATCCTGTAAAAAGAAAGGGGGAATTTAAAAAACTTTTTCCCCCTTGTTTCTTACCTGTCAAGCTCCTGAAAATAAACACTTTTATAAGAATCTCCATTCCCGTCCAGCCTGAGAACGTCTCCCTTTCCTAAAAGCATCTCCAGTGAATCGCCTTCCTTTAATTCAAAAACTTCTGCCTTTTTCTCATCGGCATTTTTGTAAAGCAACTTAACCATGTCATTATTTGTATAGATCCTGTATTCTCCAACAGGAAGCTCTTCTCCAACTTCTATGGAGCCATAACCGGCATTAAGTCCATATTCCATCCTGCCATCTGAATCTGACCAGGAAGAAAATGAATAGCTGTCAGGACTCTGTTCTTCCGGATTTCCGATACTGTACACTGCAGTTCCCTCTGAAGAAATCCCAGAAGAAGAACTGTCAACAGCAGTCTCATTATCTGACCAGAAAGACAGAATACCGTCAATGGAGGGTCCCACCAGCACCAAAACTACGAGCCCCCAGAAAATAATCCTGTTCAAAGCTTTCTTTTTTTTACTTTTTTTCTCCGGACTCCAGGAGCTGTTGCTGCTTCTGCCAAACTCCTTTTTGCTTTTGGCCGCTGCTTTCTGCTTATCCTTAACCTTTTGGTCTGCCGTCCGGGTTATATTTCTCTGCCCCGTCTTCCCTGATGCTTTCCGGGTATTGGCTCCAGACACCTGTCCGGAAGCCTGTTTCATGTCTCCAAGGGGAACCATCCGTTTCAGAAGCTCCTCCCTGGCCTTATCTGTGGCATGCTTATCATGACTTCTCCGATCCTCGTTCAGATGATAGAGAATTTCATCATTTCGATAGGGCATTCCGCAGTCGCGGCATCTTCCATTGACAACAGATCCGTCACATAAAGGACATTTCATATGCTCCGCCCCCCTTTCTTTACTGTTTTTATTGTATCGGATATCCTCAAAACCCGCAAGTTAAAAATTGCATTCCATAATTTTTCCTGCTATAATAAGAGAATCTAAATTCGAGGAGGATTATTATGGAACAATTTAAAATTCCCACCGGGTATCAGTCGGATCTGAATCTCCATGATACCCAGGTAGCGATCAAGACTGTCAAAGACTTTTTCCAGCAAACACTTGCCCAGAAGCTGAATCTTCTCCGTGTGTCCGCTCCTGTATTTGTTGCCCCGTCTTCCGGACTGAACGACAACCTGAACGGTGTGGAACGTCCAGTAAGCTTCGAGATTAAAGGTATGGACGAAAATGCCGAAATTGTCCACTCTCTTGCAAAATGGAAACGCTACGCACTTAAAAAATATGGTTTTTCTCATGGAGAAGGACTGTATACGGATATGATCGCCATCCGAAGAGATGAAGATATCGACAATATTCATTCTGTTTATGTGGATCAGTGGGACTGGGAAAAAATCATCTCCAAAGAAGAACGTACCATGGAGACCCTGATCAATACCGTCCGCTCCATTTACAGCGTTCTGCGCAAAACAGAAAAATACATGGCAGTCCAGTATGATTACATAGAAGAAATCCTTCCAAAAGAAATTGCTTTTGTATCTACACAGGAGCTTGTAGATATGTACCCGGACTGTACGCCAAAGGAAAGAGAATATAAGATCGTCAAAGAAAAAGGCGCTGTTTTCCTTATGCAGGTAGGTAAGACCCTGAATAACGGAGAACGCCATGACGGACGTGCCCCGGATTATGACGACTGGGAACTGAATGGAGATATCCTTGTTTACTACCCTGTACTGGACATTGCTCTGGAGCTTTCCTCCATGGGTATCCGTGTGGACGAAGAGGCTCTGGACGCCCAGCTGACAGAATCCGGCTGTAATGAACGCAGAGAACTGGCATTTCAGAAAGCTATCCTGAACAAAGAACTCCCTTACACCATCGGCGGTGGTATCGGTCAGTCCCGTATATGTATGTTTTTCCTTCGAAAAGCACATATCGGAGAAGTCCATGCTTCTCTCTGGCCTGAAGAAGTACTTGAAAAAGCAGACGCAAACGGAATCCATCTCCTGTAATCTGTTATGTATCCATTCCTGTGAACAGTAACCAAAAACCACCTGCTGCAGGTGGTTTTTTACTGTATTTTTCACCAAATTTTAATAATTCACTTATTGACAGTCCTGTACCTTCATACTATCATATCAATAGAATGCAGCACAAGTTCAGGAAGACAGATTTTCATCTGTTTTCCCACTGACAGGAAAGACAGAGGTACATAAAGTGAATATTTTATTTTTTCTGACACCCAAAAGTGAAGTAGCTTATATATTTGAAGATGATACACTGAGGCAGACCATAGAAAAAATGGAGCACAGGAAATTTTCCTGTATTCCTCTCCTGAGCGTGGACGGCCGTTACACTGGTACCATTTCCGAGGGAGATCTTTTATGGGGACTGAAACGTCTGAATACCATGAATATAAAAGAAATGGAAGATATTTCTATTATGGCCATTCCCAGACGCGCCACCTATAAGCCGGTACATGCAGATGCTGATATGGAGGATCTTCTGGACCGCGCTATCAACCAGAATTATGTTCCGGTGGTTGATGACCAGGGATTTTTTATCGGCATCATTACCCGTAAGGAAATCATCAAGTATTGCTATAAAGAACTGAAAAAAGCTTATGCAGACCGGATTCCCCCTGAGAAAGGCAATACAGAAACCCTTTCCGGACACTGACAGATTTTTCTGGCTTTCATAAAATTAAAAACCGCCGCAGCTGATCCGTGAATAAATTCCGTTTCTGCTGCAGCGGTCTTTTTTATCGACAACGCTTTTATAAGACTTTAGATAAAAATTCTTTCAGTCTTGGATTTTTCGGGTTGGCAAAGAACTCCTGCGGAGTATTCTCCTCCTGAATCTTTCCTTCATCAATAAACATAACTCTGGTTGCCACTTCTCTGGCAAATCCCATCTCATGAGTAACCACAACCATGGTCATTCCCGACTTGGCCAATTCTTTCATGATCTCCAAAACCTCTCCTACCATTTCCGGATCAAGCGCTGAGGTCGGTTCATCAAAAAGCATTACATCCGGATTCATAGCCAAGGCTCTGGCTATGGCAATTCTCTGCTTCTGTCCTCCCGACAGCTGACTTGGATAAGCATCCGCCTTATCCGGAAGACCTACACGCTCAAGAAGCTCGTCTGCACGTTTGGAAGCCTCTTCTTTCGTCATCAGTCCCAGCTTTTCCGGCGCCAGCATAATATTTTTCTTAATAGTCAGATGCGGAAACAGATTAAACTGCTGGAACACCATTCCAATCTTCTGACGCATTTTATCTACATCTACAGATTTATCTGTAATATCTGTTCCCTCAAAAAGGATCTGTCCTCCTGTAGGAGTTTCCAGAAGGTTCAGCGAACGGAGAAATGTGGATTTACCACAGCCGGAAGGGCCGATGATGGCAACTACCTCTCCTTTGCAGATCTGAGTGGAAATCCCATTCAGAACCTGCATTCCGTCAAAAGATTTTTTCAATTCCTTTACATCAAGCAATACTTCACCTTTAGCGTTCACTGCTTCTCAGCCTCCTTTCCAGCTTTCCTACCAGATAAGACAGGAACATTACAAGTACCAGATAAATTGCTGCAACTGCCAGAAGAGGCAGCAGAGCTTCATAGGTCTGACTGCGGATGATATCGCCGCCGCGGGTCAGATCCGTAAGACCAATATAACCACTGATAGAAGTTTCCTTCATCAGCACAATAAACTCATTAGCCAGTGCAGGAAGCACATTTTTTAATGCCTGTGGAAGAATGACCAAAAGCATTGTCTGACGATAATTCAATCCCAGACTTCTGCCGGCTTCGAACTGTCCCTGATCGATAGACATGATACCGGAACGGACAATCTCAGCTACATATGCTGCAGAGTTCAGACCAAAGGCAACGATTGCTGTGATCAGCTTTCCCGGATCATGAACCGCGAACACAACGTAATACATGATCAGAAGCTGTACCATTGCCGGTGTTCCTCTGATCACAGTCAGATACACTTTACAGATAGCATTCAGGATCTTCATTTTTCCTGTCCGATCATGAGTCGCACGGATCATAGCAATGATAAATCCTAAAATAATACCGATCAGAACTGCAAAAGCTGTAATGATCAGGGTGGTCTTCAAACCACTGAAAATAAACTCATAACGCTTATCGTCTATGAAATTCAATCGAAATTTCTCAATAAAATCTGTCAAAACATTCACCGCTTTCTCTTTTTTCATATGTTTTCAGTAACTCATAATAAATTCCGGGTTCCCATACCGATCGTTTCGATGCCGGGTACCCGGAATTATTTCTGTTCTATGACAGCTGTAAATCTTTTTTATTATTTGCGGACAATGATTACCTGTTTTGCGGTTGTATAGGTATCTGTAAAGTTCGCGCTCTTCTTACGGTCTTCTGTTACTGTCATGCCTGCTACACCAATATCAGCTTTTCCAGAATCTACTGCATTCATGATTGCATTGAACTCCATATCCTCAACCTTCAGCTCATAGCCAAGCTTGTCGCAGACAGCCTGCGCCATATCTACATCGATTCCTACGATCTTATCACCTTCATAGTATTCATATGGAGGGAATGTTGCATTGGTAGCCATGGTCAGGGTTCCATTAGAACGGTCTACATCCTTAGGAGACTCATATGGACATGTTCCTTTTACATCATCATCGCCGATGTAGTTCTCGTTGATCTTATCCAGAGTTCCGTCTTCCTTCAGCTCTTTAAGAGCGCCATTGATCGCTTCTGTCAGTTCATCGTTGCCTTTCTTTACGGCAATCGCATATTCCTCTGTAGCAAAATCTTCTTCCAGAATTTCCAGATCATCATTATTCTCAATAAATTTCTCTGCCGGAAGGCTGTCAATGATAATACAGTCAATCTTTCCCTGCTTCAGAGCCATAACAGTATCATTTGCTTTATTAAAACGCTCGATGGATGTTCCCTCTTCGTCTCCTTCATAGTCAGAAGCATAAAGGTCGCCTGTTGTTCCAAGCTGCACACCGATCTTTTTTCCCGGAAGATCGTCCACACCATCAATTCCACTGTCATTGGCAAATACGGTTACTCCGCCGAGCATAGCTGTGGTCATGGCTGCACAAAGTGTAAGCGCTGCAAATTTTTTCATGTTTTTCATATTCTTTTCCTCCTTGAACATTATACCCGCATCGGTATATTTATACATTTTTGTTGCATAAAATTCTTTGAAATTATGTTTCTTATTTTACCATGTTTTTAGGAAAATGCAATAGTTTACTTGCATAATAAAAAAATATTTTCTATAATAAAAATACGTTCATATGCACAAAACACGATAATTATATGCAAAAATCATTTTTTAGGATCAAAGGAGGATAAATCTATGGGAATGAATCAGACTCCCGCTTCTGAACGGATACATATCAGTTTTTTCGGCAAACGAAATGCAGGTAAATCCAGTGTGATTAATGCAGTGACCGGGCAGGACCTTGCCATTGTTTCTAATATAAAAGGAACCACTACCGATCCAGTATACAAAACCATGGAACTGCTTCCCCTTGGCCCTGTTATGGTCATTGATACCCCCGGAATAGATGATGAAGGAGAACTGGGCGCCCTTCGTGTCAAAAAAAGCTATCAGGTTCTGAACAAAACAGATATTGCCATACTTGTGGTAGACGTTCTTATTGGAATAACCGAACATGAAGAGGCTTTGATACAACGCTTTCAGGAAAAAAATATTCCCTGGATCCTGGTATACAACAAAGCAGATCTTATCTCCGGAGAAGTTTCCGGCGCAGTCTTCCCTCCCCATGATGATGCAGATGCCGGCAATACACTTTTTGTCAGCGCAGCGGACGGATCCGGAATACATGAGTTAAAAGAAAAAATCGCTTCCCTGAAACCGGAGGATACGCATAAATATCCACTGATCAGAGACCTTATCTCTCCTCTGGATCTGGTAATCCTTGTAATTCCTATCGATAAAGCAGCCCCAAAAGGCCGCCTGATCCTTCCTCAGCAGCAAACCATCCGCGCCATTCTGGAATGCGGTGCACTTTCCCTTGTAGTCAGGGATACAGAGCTGAAAGATACCCTGGAATATTTTCTTTCAAAAGACATCCATCCCAGATTGGTTATCACTGACAGTCAGGCTTTCGCCCAGGTTTCCAGCGTTACACCTAAAGAGATTTCTCTTACCTCTTTTTCCATTCTCTTTGCAAGATACAAAGGAGATCTTGGCACTTTGACAGAAGGCGCTGCCGCTTTAAAAAACATTAAACACGGAGATAAGATCCTGATTGCGGAAGGCTGCACTCATCATCGTCAGTGCGACGATATTGGAACCGTAAAGATTCCCAATATGATTCGGAAATTCACCGGAACAGAACCTGAATTTGTATTTACTTCAGGAACAGAATTTCCAGATGATGTATCTGATTATAAACTTGTGGTTCACTGCGGAGGATGTATGCTTAACGAAAGAGAAATGAAATATCGGATTGCATGCTGCCGTGATCAGAAGGTTCCAATTACTAATTACGGAATCCTGATTGCCCGGATAACCGGAATTTTAAGCAGGAGCCTTACACCTTTTCCGGAATTTCAGAAGTTATTATAAAATTCTTGGTTTTTTTATTCTGATTTCACAGAACCATAACATTTTTTCTATATACTGATAACGTTATTAAATAAGGGGTGCAAAGTTCGGAAATCCTTTTTTCGGCTCTGCAGTGTA
>URWL01000090.1 GCA_900551465.1 uncultured Blautia sp.
TAGTTTGTGACTACATTGTAGAAAAAATTGACGGTGATTATGCCATGTTAAAGAGAATGGATAAGCCGGAGGAAGAATTAAAATGTGTAGCAAGGGCGCTCCTTCCGGCAGAGATCATGGAAGGAACTGAGCTTCATTACGAAATGATGTGTTATACAATAAAGGGTTAAATGATATTAAAATCTGTATGAATATATTCTGGAAGAAGGGAGAAACAGGGAATGAAATTTGTGATGTCATATAGCTGCGGCAAGGACAGTACACTTGCTTTACATCATATGATAAAGCAGGGAAATGAACCGGCTGCCCTGATCGTTATGGTCAATAAATCAGTTGATCGCTCATACTTCCATGGAGCAGATTACAGGATGCTGCAGAGTTATTCAGAAGCTTTGCAGATTCCGCTTTTAATCACGCCGGCAAATGGAGAAAATTATCATCTGGAAATGGAAAAAAGCCTATGTAAAGCTGTTGAGGCAGGGGCAGAGGCTGCCTGTTTTGGAGATATAGATATTGAAGATAACCGCGCCTGGAGTGAAGAACGCTGCAGGAATACAGGTATCAGAGCGCTTTTTCCATTATGGCAGAAAAAACGCGAAGAAAATGTATATGAGCTGATCGATCTGGGGTATAAGTGTCTTATTAAATCCATCAACAATACCTTACTGCCCAGATCGTTTCTTGGTAAAATTCTTGACAGACAGATTATTAATGAAATGAAAAAGTATGGAATTGATATTTGCGGAGAAAATGGAGAATACCATACTTTAGTAGTAGACGGACCAATATTTAAAAAAGCAGTCAGCTGCAAAACGGGAGATGTAATTGATTTTGGCGACTATTCTGTTATAGATGTCACATTAAAATAATTCCCGGCTTCCGGGCTACGGTTTTAAGTGTTGGAATCAGAAATACATATCTTCTTCATTTCAGCCAGAAATACTTCTGCGGCCTTTGTCATCAGATGATTTTTCTTCCACACAAATATGGTATGCATCTGGGACGGAGGAACAAGAGGGAGGAAGACCAAAGGGGAATCGGCATCTGTGCGGATAAGTCCGTCGATGGCAAGGGCAGAGCCAATCCCGGCTTCTACCATAAGAGAAGCATTGTAGATCAGATTATAGGTGCCGCGTATATTCAGACGGGAAATGTTTTTTCTGGAGATATGAGAAAGAACGGTATCCGGGCTGAATCTGGAAGAAACAAGAAGAGGAATGGATAAGAGTTCATTTTCTGTGACAAATTCTTTCTCTGCCAGAGGGTCTTTGCGGCTTACAAGCAGACCGAGCCTGTCTGCATAGGGAACATCCAGGTACTGGCAGCGTTCTTTGTTTACAGGTTCAAAAAGCAGACCAAAATCAAGTGTTCCCTGTTCCAGACGTCGGGAGACGTCTAATGCATTGGCGCTGTATATGGAAAAAGTAATACCCGGGTATCTGGCCTGGGTATTTTTGATTGCCTGAGCGATCAGGTGAAAGGCTCTTGTTTCCCCGGCGCCTATATGGATCTCTCCGGTGATATCATCTTCGGAAGAGAGAAACTCCGCTTCTGTTTTTTCTATCAGGGAAAGGATCTCTTCAGCCCGCTGTCTGAGGCGCATTCCATCTTCCGTAAGAAGCGTCTGTCTGTTTGTACGGACAAACAGAGTCCTGCCAAGTCTGGCTTCCAGATCTGCCATTTGCCGGGATAATGCGGACTGTGAAACATGAAGGGTATTTGCTGCCGCGGTCATGTTTTCTTCTTTTGCGATAGCCAGAAAATATTTCAGTGTTCTTGTCTCCATTGGATTTCCTCCCTGTTTACTTCTGCTTTCAATATAACAGAATCTGCTGTTATTAGCAATGAGTAAAATGCATTGCAGGCAATGAAAAACAGATATTTTACATTTCTGTCAAAGTTATTTACAATGGGAACATAAGGAGGGACAACAAATATGAAGTGATGGAAGGATTGCAGAAAATGACGGTAGAAGAATATCTAAGGGAAATGAAACCGGGGTACCGGGTGACTGCCGGGAGCGAGGCGCATCAGGTCATGCATGAAATGGCACAGAATGCCATTCGGGTCACCCTGGAGATCAATAACCGGTATCATACGCATGAGGAACTTCTGGCGCTTATGTCTGAACTGACAGGCACGGAAATAGATGAAAGCTTTGGAATGTTTCCGCCGTTTTATACAGACTGCGGAAGAAATATCCACATTGGCAAAAATGTTTTTATCAACGCCGGATGTAAGTTTCAGGATCAGGGAGGGATTTACATTGGCGACGGTACTCTGATCGGGCATAATGCAGTTGTGGCGACTATTAATCACCGAGAAGATCCGGCACGTCGGGGAGATATGGAATTTCAGCCTGTTTATATAGGGAAAAATGTCTGGATAGGGGCAAATGTAACCATCCTTCCGGGCGTAACGATCGGTGACGGAGCTGTGATCGCAGCCGGCGCGGTTGTTACAAAAAACATACCGGAAAATACCGTGGCAGCCGGAGTACCTGCGAAATATCTCAGAAGTATAAAAGCAGAAGGAGAGAAAAAATAAATAGAAAAACCCGGAAATGACCTGTTGAAAGCCACAGATCTGTTTCCGGGTTTTTCCTTCATAGAGGGTTCTTTATGTACAGGAAATGGACATCATATATTCCCTTTTTTACTGAACGCGTTTGATCTCCATATCCTTTGGAAGAACCAGATTTAATATAATTGCCATTACAAATACGACAGCTACTACATTTGCAGAAAATACGGACTGCAGAAGCTGCGGGAAGATATGCCAGATATCAATTTCGCTGGCAGCGGTAAAACCAATACCAACAGAAAGAGAAAGTGCGGCAATGGTAATGTTCCTCTGGGTGAAGCCTGCCTTGGCGATCATTTCGATTCCGGATGTCAGGATGGTTCCAAACATCATAATGGTACATCCGCCCAATACGGAATCTGGAAGGGAGGCAAAAAAGTTTCCTACAGGAGGAAGCAGCCCTGCCAGGATCATGCACACGGCTCCTGTCATAATTGTGAAACGGTTTACCACTTTTGTCATGGCGATAAGGCCTACATTCTGAGAGAAAGAGGTAACAGGCGGACATCCTAACAAAGAAGAAAATACGGAGGCATATCCGTCGCAGGCAAGAGATCCGGAAATTTCTTCTGTCGTTATGTCACGTTCCAGTCCTCCGGAAACCATGGCTGTGGTATCTCCGATTGTTTCAGCAGCAGATACAAGAAAGATAATTGCAACAGAAACTATGGCTCCGGGGTGAAATTCCGGCGCATAGGGCAGGAATTTCGGGAAGGAGATGATTCCTCCGGAAAAGATCACAGAGAGATCCACTTTTCCCATAAAGATTGCTACGATGTAGCCAACGATCAGGCCGGCTAATACAGAAAGCTGTTTCCAGTAGCCTTTTGCCAGAATGTTCCAGACCAGACATACCAGTAATGTTATCGTACCCAGGATAAGATTCTGGGCAGAGCCAAAATCTTCTGAGTAGCCTCCGCCAAAGGATCTGGTACCAACGGTGAAAAGAGAAAATCCAATAGCAGTTACAACAGATGCAGCAACAATCGGAGAGATGATCTTTTTCCAGTATTTTGCCAGAAGACCCAGAGTTCCTTCCATGATACCGCCGACCAGAACTGCTCCCACAACTGCCGGATATCCGTAATTGGCAGCAACTGTACTGAGCACTGTTACAAAGGTAAAGCTGACGCCCATTACAATGGGAAGCCGGGAGCCGATCTTCCAGAGAGGATAAAGCTGGATGAGAGTTGCAATTCCGGCAACAAACATAGCATTCTGGAGAAGTATGGCAATTTCTGCCTGTTTCAGACCTCCGGCGCCGGCAATAATGGTAATGGGTGTCAGATTGGCAACGAACATTGCCAGAATGTGCTGAAGGCCAAATGGAATAGCCTTCATAACAGGAACCTGTCCGTCAAGACGATAAATGTTTGCAATATCTGCGTTTTTGGCGTTCTTCATAAGTGAAATCCTCCTTTTTTTAAATTTTTATACACTTTTTTTGTTCCGCCATAAAAATGATTATGATTGCAATACAACTAATTATATTTTAGCATAAAAAAATATTTTGTCCACAAAAAAATTGGTCACTTCTTACAAAAAGTGTGAAATGATAAAAGCTGAGAGCATAAAAAAGAGAATATGAATGGATGGGTGCAGAACCTGGGACGGATATGTTATACTTATGGTTATCAAGAAAAAGGAAGAGGGCTTATGAAGGAAAAACTTCCCTTTAAAAAGGAATATGAGAAATTGGAATTACTTTTGTCTCAGGGACAGTTTGAACTGCTTCCGGAAGAGAAGGAAGCAGAGGATATCCGTCTGGTATATCTGATGAATGATGCGGCGGAAAGCTTTCTTGTTTTCTGCAGGGCAAAACTGACCGGAACCTATCTGCCGGATTTTCAGGGAGAACTATGGGCGGATCTGGATCAGGATGGAGATCAGTATGTGCTGGTGGTTCATCAGGAAGATACGGTTTGTACATTGTTTTTCCAGGATCTGAAACTGGAAGTCCATTTATTTGATTATGGAAGAACCGGACACTTCTGGGTAAAAGGCTACGAATATCTCCGGCAGCTGGAATACCGGATCGCCATTCTACGGGACAAAAGAGAGTATCTGGGAGAAGAATTTTGTTCTCAGGAAGAAAGGGCTCTTTCCAGTCTGGCAGAGTTTCCGCCGCTGAATTTTTGCTGTTATCCGGCTGTTTCAGAAAAGTATCTGGTGCCTTCTTGTTCCTGGTGGCAGGTTTCGGGGGAGGCTCTGCAGGTAATGACGCAGCTTGCAGAGGAAGCCGGAGACTTAAGTCTGAAAAAATGGATCCGTCTGTATCGCCGGATTCCTGTAAAATGTATTGCAAAGCAGATTGCGCGTATGCTGCATAAAGTAAAACATGCGGAAGTGGTGGATCTGCTCAGCGAAAAACTGGCGCAGGCTGCCTCCGTATATGAGCGCAGGGATTTTGGAACAGGCTGCCCGAAAGAGAAACAGAAAATTCAGGATCATCAGCCGGACAGAGAAACGGCAGAAAAGATCCTGCGGATACAGGAAAAAGCACAACAGAGAAAAACACAGCTGGAGATGTCAGGAAAACAGGTGGAAATGCTGACGGAGGAACCTTTTATTTATGCAAAGGATTCGGTGGAATATAAGGTCCATCTGATGATCTGGAAACAGGAAGGAAAAAACCGGAAGGTAGAAATAGAAACCATTGATAAAAGATAAGGAGAATAAATTATGGCAAAGGTAAGAGAATTTACAGCAGGTGCAGAAGAAAATAAGAAGCTGGCAGAGATCAGGAAGCAGCTGGAGAATCTGAAAGATCAGCTGGCGGAGGTATTGGAAGAATATGAGGACAGAGATCAGGAGAAAGCGGATATCCTCACAGAAGCTCTGGATGCTCTGGAGGATGCAGGAGAAGCAGTAGAGGAAGCTCTGGAAGAAAAATAAACAGGAAAGAAGTTTTTTGCATTTTGAAAGGAGATCAGTCTTGTTACAGCAGCTGAAGATACAGAATGATGACAGGGAGATTCTTCTGACGGTAATCCGTTCTTCCAGAAAAAGTATAGGGCTGGAGGTACGGAGTGGGAAAGATGTTCTGGTTCGGATTCCTGTTCAGCTGTCAGACAGAGAAGTGGAAAAATTTGTTGAAAAACACAGAAAATGGATTCTTGAAAAAACAGAGTTGATGCAGATCAGAAAAAGTACAGGTAATTACACAGGTGCGGTGCCGGCAGAAAAATTATCCCCGGAAGAAATCAAAAATATAAAAGAAAAAATAGGAGCCAGGGTTAGATATTACAGTCAGATCATGGGAGTAACGACAGGAAGAATCACCATCAGAAACCAGAAGACCCGATGGGGAAGCTGCAGTGCAAAGGGGAATGTAAATTTTAATTATCAGCTTTATTACCTTCCGGAGGAACTGTTGGATTATGTAGTGATTCATGAACTGGCTCACCGAAGACATATGAATCATTCCGGAGAATTCTGGGCAGAGGTGGAAAAATACTGTCCGGAATACAGACAGCGCAGAAAACAGTTGAAATCCTATGAGCTGGTATAGGAAAAGGGAGATGTTATGATTTATATCAGTCATCTGATAAAAGATGAAGAAATGAAAGAAATGATTGCCCGGACAGGTATGGGTATAGAAAGTATTGAATTTTCGGTGGCGGAAAATCTGGATAATCTTGATCGGACGCTGAGGATCTATCAGAAACGACTGGAATTTATGGGATGCAGAGAGCTTATCCTGCACGGTCCGTTTCTTGATCTGAATCCCATGGCTTATGATACGCTGCTGGTACAGGCTACATGGACACGATATGAACAGGCATATCAGGCAGCAGTGGAACTGGGGGCAAAAAAACTGATCCTGCACAGTGGATTTATTCCTTCTGTTTATTTTCTTACAGGCTGGGCAGAGCGAATGGCAGATTTTTATAAGAGGTTTCTGGACGATAAAGACGATTCTGTGGAGATCCTTATGGAAAATGTAATGGATCCTCTTCCGGAACCATTGAGGGAGGTAATGGAAAAGGTTTCGCATCCTTCCTTTGGGATCTGTCTGGATATCGGTCATGCAAACTGTTTTTCCCGGACAGGCTGCGCAGAATGGGCGGAAACACTTTTGCCTTATATCCGCCACCTTCACATTCATGATAACCCGGGAGACAGAGACAGGCATCAGGCACTGGGAGACGGAACAGTTCCTTATGGGCAGGTTCTGGACATGCTTCGTGACAGGACAGAAGTTTCCTGTACAATAGAATGCAGTACGAAAAAAGACATTCAAAAATCTTTTTCAAAACTTCAGAACAGGCATTTTTATTGACAATAAAAATACCTTATGATACGATAAAATTACTTGAAATACTTATATATTTTAGGGAATTTATAAAAAATAAGATATCTGAAACATGCGGATAAAATGTGAATCCGGTGAGAAGCCGGAACAGTTTTATCCCTGCTGTAAAAGCAACGAACAGGCCGTGCCACTGAAGAATTTCGGGAAGGGGCTCTAGTAGGAAAAGATTTGGCTTAAGTCAGAATACTTTTTATCTGCATGAAAAAAGACCATTCGATGGATAAAAACGGATGTCTGTTTTTTATGCCTGTTTTACGAAAGGAGAAAAAATGAAAAACAAAAAACAAAAATCAACTCTGATTGCGGTGATCGCTCTTGTTGCGGTCATAGCTGTGGCTGGATTGTGTTACTTA
>URWL01000091.1 GCA_900551465.1 uncultured Blautia sp.
ACGGTTGGAAAGTCTGGAAGTGCCTGTAAATACAGGAAAAACAACCATTATATATAGTGATTTCGAATGAAAAAACACTATATATAGTGGTTTTTCTGCTTTTGGGGCGGTTGACGGAAACAGGATAGTTTGATAGAATGTAAATCAGGTTTTTACAATTTATCATATGAGGTGTGGCAAAGGAGGAAATAACAGTATGTTTCAGGTAGTTAAACGGGATGGAGAGATTGCTGATTTCCAGATGGCAAAAATATCATCCGCCATCAACAAGGCCTTTGAGGCAAAAGAAAAGAATTACAGTCAGGATATGATCGATCTTCTGGCTTTGAGAGTGACTGCAGATTTTCAGGATAAGATCCTGGATGATCAGGTAACTGTAGAGGATATTCAGGACAGTGTAGAAAATGTACTGATCCAGGCAGGATACAGTGATGTTGCCAAGGCATATATCCTTTATCGTAAGCAGAGAGAAAAAATCCGCAATATGAAATCTACAATCCTTGATTATAAGGAGATCGTAAACAGCTATGTAAAAGTAGAAGACTGGAGAGTGAAGGAGAATTCTACTGTTACCTACTCCGTAGGCGGACTGATCCTCAGCAATTCAGGTGCGGTAACAGCAAATTACTGGCTGTCTGAAATCTATGACAATGAGATTGCAGAGGCACACAGAAATGCAGATATCCATATCCATGATCTTTCTATGCTTACCGGTTACTGTGCAGGCTGGTCCTTAAAGCAGCTGATCCAGGAAGGGCTTGGAGGAATTGAGGGCAAGATCACTTCTGCCCCGGCCAAACATTTAAGCGTACTCTGCAATCAGATGGTAAATTTCCTGGGCATTATGCAGAATGAGTGGGCAGGAGCTCAGGCATTCTCCTCCTTTGATACGTATCTGGCGCCTTTTGTTAAGGTGGACAATTTAAGCTACCATGAGGTGAAGAAATGTATCGAGTCCTTTATTTACGGTGTAAATACACCAAGCCGCTGGGGAACTCAGGCGCCCTTTTCCAATATTACTCTGGACTGGACTGTGCCGGATGATCTGGCGGAGCTTCCTGCCATTGTAGGCGGCAAAAATATGGATTTTAAATATAAGGACTGCAAAAAAGAAATGGATATGGTAAACCGTGCGTTCATTGAGACAATGATCGAAGGTGATGCCAATGGAAGAGGATTCCAGTACCCCATTCCAACCTACTCCATTACCAGAGATTTTGACTGGTCTGATACGTTAAACAACCGTCTTCTGTTTGAAATGACAGCAAAATACGGAACTCCGTATTTTTCTAACTATATTAACAGCGATATGAAGCCAAGTGATATCCGAAGCATGTGCTGCCGCCTCCGCCTGGATCTTCGTGAGCTGCGCAAAAAGAGCGGCGGATTCTTTGGCTCCGGCGAGAGTACCGGATCCGTAGGAGTTGTTACCATCAATATGCCTCGAATTGCCTATCTTTCCAAAACACCGGAGGAATTTTACCGGAGACTGGATCATATGATGGATATTTCAGCCAGATCCCTGCATATTAAGAGGCAGGTGATCTCCAAGCTTCTGGATGAGGGTCTGTATCCTTACACAAAAAGATACCTGGGAAGCTTTAATAACCATTTTTCTACCATTGGTCTGGTGGGAATGAACGAGGCCGGGCTGAACGCCAGATGGCTGGGCTGCGATATGACAGATGAGAGAACCCAGAAATTTACAAAAGAGGTTCTGGAGCATATGAGAAACCGCCTTTCCGATTATCAGGAGCAGTACGAGGGAGAGCTCTTTAATCTGGAGGCAACTCCGGCAGAGTCCACGGCATACCGTCTTGCCAAACATGACAGAAAACGCTGGCCGGATATCAAGACAGCAGGAAGTAAGGGAGATACTCCTTATTATACAAACAGCTCCCATCTTCCGGTTGAATTCAGCTCTGATATTTTTGATGCTCTGGATATTCAGGACGAACTGCAGACTCTTTATACCTCAGGAACAGTATTTCACGGTTTCCTCGGAGAAAAGCTGCCTGACTGGAAAGCTGCCGCGTCTCTTGTCCGCAAGATCGCAGAGAATTATAAGCTTCCGTACTATACGATTTCGCCGACCTATTCTGTATGCAGCGAGCATGGTTATTTAAGCGGCGAACACTTTACCTGTCCGAAATGCGGCAAAAAAGCCGAGGTTTACAGCCGTATTACAGGATATTACCGCCCGGTACAGAACTGGAATGACGGTAAAGCGCAGGAATACAAAAACAGGACACTGTACGACATTACTCATTCTACATTAAAAAAAGTCCATACAAGCATGGTTACCATGACAAAGGATGATGTAAAGGTGGAACCACTGGAGACCCATAAATATTTATTTACCACCAGCACATGTCCAAACTGCCGTATGGCAAAAAAAATGCTGGAAGGCGAGGAGCTTGAGATTATTGATGCGGAAAAGAATCCGGAGCTGGCAAGGCAGTTCGGCATTATGCAGGCGCCTACACTGGTTGTTACAGACGGAGAGCATCTGAAAAAATATGTCAATGCCTCTAATATTCAGCGATATGTGGATGAGGAGCTTTGATGTACAGGATTTTTCTGGCAGAGGATGATGAAACCCTCTGTACGCTTATAAAAAAGCATCTGGAATCATGGGGGTATGAGGTTACGGCTGCTGAGGATTTTCTGAACATTACAGGAGAGTTTATCAGATCAGAAGCGCAGCTTGTGCTTCTGGATCTGAAACTTCCGCGTTTTAACGGATTTCACTGGTGTGAAGAGATCAGACGCATCTCTCAGGTCCCAATTGTGTTCTTGTCCTCTGCTGCGGATAATATGAATATAGTCATGGCCATGAGCCGGGGAGCAGATGATTTTATTCCAAAGCCTTTTGATCTGGAGGTGCTGTCTGCAAAAGTACAGGCCATTCTCCGAAGAGCTTATTCCTTTGGCATGGGGGCAGACCTTCTGGAAAGAGGCGGCGCGGTCCTGAATCTGGGAAGCGGAACTCTGAGTTATCAGGGAAACTCTGTGGATCTCACCAGAAATGAGCTGCGTATCCTGAATCTTCTTTTTTCTCAGGGCGGGAAGGCAGTCAGCCGAGAATCAATCATGCAGATGCTGTGGGAAAATGATGACTTTGTGGATGATAATACTCTGACTGTCAATGTGAACCGTCTGAGACGAAAGCTGGAAGGAATCGGACTTGGCGGTATGATCGTGACGAAAAAAGGTTTGGGTTATATGGTACCGTAGGAAGGAGTGCAGATGAGCGGCTATCTGAGGAAAATGTGGAAAACCTTCCTTTTGTTCCTGAGCTTTTGTGGAATACTGGGTTTGACCTTCTGGCTTTACGGCTGTTCCCTGGAACCTGTATTTTATGGAGCAGCACTGTGTATGATCCCGGCAGCAGGTGCATTTTTGTACGGATGGAACAGATTCCGCAAAGAGAAGGAGCAGCTGGAACGGATCAAAGCTCTTCTTCCTCTGGAACTGGAGACGCTTCCGAAACCGGAAGATGAGAGAGATGAGCTGTTGCAGCAGATCATTTGCAGACTGAATCAGATGCGTATGGATGCAGAAGAAAAAAGAGTGCGTTCCCATCAGGAAATGACAGACTACTATACCATGTGGGTCCATCAGATCAAAACACCCATTGCAGCCCTTCGCCTGATTCTTTCGGAAAACACAGAGAAGAACCGGTCAGCGGTCAGCGAGCTGTTCCGGGTAGAGGAATATGTGGAAATGGTTCTGGGATACCTGAGGACAGAAGATATGTCTTCGGATATGCAGTTTAAAGAATGCAGTCTGGACAGTATTATCCGGGAGCAGATCCATAAATACGCGTCGGTGTTTATCGGGAAAAAACTGAAACTGGATTATGCAGGAGTGGAAGAGCGTGTGCTTACGGATCCGAAATGGCTGGGATTTGTGATTGGACAGTGCCTTTCCAATGCGCTGAAATACACAAAAACAGGAGGAATCCGTATTTATCTTTCGGAGTCGCGTCCTCACACGCTGGTGATCCGGGATACAGGCATAGGAATCAGATCGGAAGATCTTCCAAGAATTTTTGAAAAAGGGTTTACCGGCTGTAATGGAAGATGTGAAGAACATTCTACAGGGATCGGACTGTATCTTGCCAGAAAGATCATGCATAAGATGAATCAGGATATCACAGTGGAATCAGAACCAGGTCAGGGAACGGAGGTATATTTATACCTTGGAAGACCGGACGGAGAGCTTTTTTAAAAGCAGATTCTGTGAATCTTACAAAAATGTCACATATAAGGGGGAACTGTAAGCCAAATCTATGGCAGGCAGGTTCCCTTTTTTGTATACTGAGATCACAAAATAAAACCATATCCGGTACACAGAAAAACAGGAAATCTGTGCAGACTGGGAGAATGCATATGATTGGAGGAAACAGAAGCATGGCATTACTGGAAGTAACGAATGTGAAAAAAATATACACCACCCGATTTGGAGGAAATCAGGTGCAGGCTTTAAAGAATGTAACGTTTTCTGTAGAAGCAGGAGAGTTTGTGGCTATTATGGGTGAATCGGGATCCGGAAAGACCACACTTCTTAATATACTGGCTTCTCTGGACCGTCCTACGGAGGGGGAGGTGCTTCTTGAGGGAAAAAGCATTGTCCGTCTTACAGAAAAGGAGATTTCTGCTTTTCGGAGAAAAAATCTGGGATTTGTATTTCAGGACTTTAATCTTCTGGATACTTTCAGTCTCAGAGATAATATTTATCTGCCTCTGGTACTGGCAGGAGAGGATTATCGTGAAATGGAGCAAAAGATCCGGCCTATAGCGAAGGCTCTCCGGATCACAGATATTCTGGATAAATATCCCTATGAGGTTTCAGGAGGGCAGAAACAGAGGGCGGCAGTAGCCAGGGCTTTGATTACCAGTCCAAGGCTTGTGCTTGCGGATGAGCCAACCGGGGCTTTGGATTCCCGGGCTGCTTCAGCTCTTCTGTCCATGTTTGAGGAGATCAATCAGGAAGGACAGACCATTCTTATGGTAACTCACAGCGCCCAGGCGGCAAGCCATGCTTCCAGAGTTCTGTTTATAAAAGACGGAGAAGTGTTTCATCAGATTTACCGGGGAACAAAGACAACCCAGGAAATGTATCAGATGATTTCAGATACACTGACCATCCTTATGACAGGCGGTGAGACCTATGCGTAAAGGAATGTTTCTGAGGCTTGCCCTTACAAATATCAAAAAGAACCGGGGTACCTTTGTACCGTATATTTTGTCCTCCATAGGCTGTATTGCCGTTCTCTATATTATGCTGTTTATTGTCCATAATCCGGATACCCGAAACATTCGGGGCGGCAGTGATGTGGCTATGATTGTCAGCATGGGAGTTTTTGTACTGGGAGTTTTTTCTGTGATTTTTCTTTTGTTCTGCAACAGCTTTCTTATGAAGCGGAGACAGAAGGAAATCGGTCTTTATAATGTGCTTGGTATGGAAAAACGTCATATCAGCCGAATGCTTCTGGTGGAAACACTGATCACAGGCGCAGTCAGTCTTACAGGGGGCATTGGAGCAGGAATCCTTGGAAGTAAGCTTGCCCTGCTGTTTCTTCTGAAGATGCTACACCTTCCGGTACAGTTTGGATTTTATGTTACCTGGGAGGGCGTGAAGATCTGCGCGGCTTCCTATGGGATGATTCTTGCTGTGACTTTACTGCAGAATCTCAGCAGGGTCCATCTCAGCCGTCCGGTGGAGCTGCTTTCCGGAAAGAGCGTCGGGGAACGGGAGCCAAAAACCAAGCTTCTTATGGCAGTTCTGGGATTTGCATGTCTTGGGGGAGGATATTATCTGGCTGTAACCACAAAATCGGTAATGGACGCTCTGGTGATTTTTCTTCTGGCAGTGCTTCTTGTTATGGCGGGAACCTATCTGGTATTTACAGCAGGAAGTATTATGATCCTGAAGCTGATGCGCCGGAAAAAAAGCTTCTATTATAAAATACAGAATTTTACCAGCGTTTCCGGAATGCTGTACCGCATGAAGCAGAATGCTGTGGGACTGGCAAGCATCTGTATTTTAAGTACGGGAGTACTTTTGATGATATCTTCTGCCGTCAGTCTGAATATGGGAATCGAAGATGCGGTGAAGTCACAGTATCCTTATGATGTGAATGTTGGATTTTATGGATATTCTTATGAGGAAGCAGAAGAAGCACAGAAGTTTATGAGAAGCGAGGCGGAAAAAAGCGGAATTCCGGTGAAATCTGTGGTGTCTGAGATTAGCCTTTCTGCTGTGGGATTTTTTGACGGACATCATTACACCTTTGATTATGGTGGGGAAAAGCTGAAAAAGTTGAAAGAACAGGAAATTATGGAGCTGGTGGTGATCCCGGAGAAATATTATCAGAGTCCGGATGGGGAAAAGATATCCCTGGAAAACGGAACCGTACTTATCTGGGGAGCCGAAGGAAAGAGTATAGATATTGGCGGCCGGGAATTTTCTGTTGCAGGAAAATTAAAGGAAGAGCCGGATATATCCGGGCTGCTGGGCGTAGAATATGTAAGTTCCATTTATCTTGTGACAAACCCGGAGACATTTAAACAGATCAGTGAAATTCAGAGAAGGGAAATGGAAAAGGGCGGCTCTATGGGGTATCGGATGAAATCTTCTCTGGGAATTATGGTAGATGGAGAGGATGACCGGGCCATTGCCCTGAGAAATCTTCTTGACGGAAGTATTGAAAAATTCCGCAGTCAGGGATATTTCACAAAGGAGGGAGAGACTGTGTCAAACCGTGCAAGGGCAGTGGAAAAAGAAAATTTCTACGGGCTGAACGGAGGACTGCTTTTTGTGGGAATCCTTCTGGGAGGTGTGTTCCTGATGGGAACGGCTCTTATTATCTATTATAAACAGATTTCCGAAGGTTATGAGGACCGTGAAAGATTTCAGATCATGAGAAAGGTAGGAATGAGCCGCAGAGAGGTACGCTCTTCTATCCGCAGACAGATCCTGATGGTATTCTTCCTTCCTCTGCTGGCTGCATGTGTTCATATTGGTATGGCCTTTCCGCTGATGAAAAAACTTTTGCTGATGATCGGTATGAGCAATGACCGTCTGTTTCTTCTGTGTACGGCAACTACCGTGCTGATGTTTGCAGCTATATACGGGCTGATCTATATGGTTACGGCCAGAGCTTATTATCATATCCTGGAAAAGGCGGAATAAGAAAGAAATGATTTTTATTTACAATCGTCCTGTTAAAACGTATAATGA
>URWL01000092.1 GCA_900551465.1 uncultured Blautia sp.
CCTGTGTAGTAACGGTGGCCCAGTTCATTCCGTTGAATATGAAGGTCTAACTCCTCCTCCCAGTAACGCATAACATAAGCCTTGATACCTGTCATTTCTGCTGCCTGTCTGACTGTATATCTTGTCTCCATACCACACCTCCTACAAAATAAATTATAGCAGAGTATAAATGGATTTCAACCTAAAGCGTTCGACAGAATCCTCCCTATCCTGCAAAAAACCGAAGCGTTCAAAAGTTCAGATAACTTCCAAAGCTCCGGTTTTTTATATAAAGATTTATTTTTTCATATTTACAAACTGAGTATACCGCGGCAGCCATACAAGCTCTATCGTTCCAATAGGACCATTTCTCTGCTTTGCTATGATAACCTCCGCAATATCTTTTTTTTCTGTATCTTTATGGTAATAATCATCTCTGTAAAGAAACATAACCACATCGGCATCCTGCTCGATTGCTCCTGATTCTCGAAGGTCGGAAAGCATCGGTCTGTGATCCGGTCTTTGTTCCACTGCACGGCTTAACTGTGACAGTGCAATCACCGGTACTCCAAGCTCACGGGCCAGTGCCTTTAGGGAACGGGAAATATCTGAAATCTCCTGCTGTCTGGAATCGGACTTTCCGCTTCCGCTCATAAGCTGCAGGTAGTCGATCATAATTATTCCTAAATTATGTTCCAGCTTATATTTACGACATTTCGAACGCATTTCTGCAATACTGATACCCGGTGTATCATCTATGATCAAATTGGAACGGCCAATAATATCAGCTCCCTCTACCAGCTTTGTCCAGTCCTCATCTTTCAGATTTCCGGTACGCATGTTCTGAGAATCCACATGCGATTCCATTGCAAGAAGACGGTTAACCAGCTGTTCCTTTGACATTTCCAGACTGAATATGGCAACTGTGACATTTTTCCGGAAAGCCATATACTGGGCAATGTTCAGTACAAATGCTGTTTTTCCCATAGATGGACGAGCAGCGATAAGAACAAGATCTGAGGGGTGCATACCGGATGTTTTATAGTCAAGATCTACAAATCCTGTAGGAATACCGGTTACATTTCCTTTTAGCTTGGACGCTTTTTCAATATTATTGATGGCGTTCAAAACAACCTGCTGGATTGGAACATAATCACCGCCAATACTTCTCTGCAAAATACTGAAAAGCTTCTTTTCAGCTTCTTCCAGAAGGGTTTCTGTACTTTCCTTTTCCAGATAGCAGTTATTTGCAACCTCTTCCGTTGCCTTGATCAGACGACGGAGCAACGCTTTTTCACTTACGATATTTGCATAATATTTTACATTCGCAGAGGTTGGTACTGCTGCCAGAAGTTCCCGGACATATTCCATGCTGCTAATATCCGGTGGAAGATCTTTTTCCTTTAGGCGGTTTTGAAGCGTGATCAGATCAACCGGCTGCCCTTCATTGCATAGTTCAACCATCGCATCAAAAATAACGCCGTACTGATTCTGATAAAAATCATCACTTGTCAAAATTTCTGATGCCACCAGGATGGCATCTCTGTCCATAAGCATGGAGCCGATCACAGACTGCTCTGCCTCAATACTATGAGGAAGTATCCTTCTGATCAGTGCTTCTTCCATACTGCTACAACCTCCATGCTATGCCTCTTTAACCCATACCTTCAGACTTCCTGTTACCTTCGGATGAAGTTTTACCGGAACCTGCGTTACGCCCAGATTTCTGATCGGACCATCCAGCTGCAGTTTCTTTTTGTCAAGATCAAGATTCAGCTGGTTTTTTGCCGCCTCTGAGATTTCTTTTGCAGATATGGAGCCAAATGTCCTGCCGCCTTCTCCAACCTTTAAAGTAAGGATCACTTCTTTTGTTTCCAAATCCTTTGCAAATGCCTGAGCAGCTTCCAGATTTTCCTGTGCCACCTTTTCTTCATTTGCTTTCTGGAGTTTCAGATCATTAAGATTCTTTGGAGTTGCCTCAACTCCCAGTTTCTTTGGAAGGATCATATTTCGTGCATAACCGTCGCTGACATTTACAATCTGTCCTTTTTTTCCAAGAGATTTTACATCTTCCAATAAAATTACTTTCATTTTTTCTCCTCTACTTCCTGATACATTTCATCAATGATCTTCTTTAACATTTCTTCTACCTCATCAATAGGCAGTTTGACCTGGGCTCCCGCGATATTGATATGACCGCCTCCACCCATTTTTTCCATCATAACCTGTACGTTCACCTCATCGATTGCTCTGGCACTGATGTATACCTCATGATTATAAGGTGTCAGTACAAATGAAGCTTTTACGCCGGAAATATTCAGAAGCTCATTTGCAGCCTGTGCTCCTACTACAGTAGGACTTTCCAGTCCTTCACTTGGGCATTTTGCAATAGCAAAGCATTCTTTATAGATACTTGCTGAACGGACAGCTTCTGCCTTCGCTTTATATGACTCGATATTATCACGAAGAAGCTTGCGTACTCTAGTCATATCTGCTCCGCTGCGGCGCAGGAAAGCAGCCGCTTCAAAAGTACGTACACCGGCTCTCGTAATAAAATTATTGGTATCGATCATGATACCTGCATAAATACAGTCTGCCTCTATATTCCGCAGACGCAGATCATCTGAAAAATACTGCAGAATTTCCGCCACCATCTCACATGTAGATGACGCATAAGGTTCTACATAAGAAAGAACCGCATTCTGTATGATCTCATTTCCTCTTCGATGATGATCCAGTACCACAATGGTCTTTGTCATATAAAGAAGCTCCTGGCACTCTGTATAGCTTGGTTTGTTGGTATCCACAACCACTACTACTGTGTTATTGTCCACAAGCTCCATCGCCTGTTCTCTGTCAATAAACATTGATGGTTCATAATCCGGATTATTCAGATACCCTGCCATCAAAGGTCTGATAGATGTGGAAGGGTCATTTACTACAATATGAACCGGCTTTCCAAGAGTCTTGCCCGCTCTATAGATACCAATGGCGGCTCCCAGAGCATCTACATCCGTGATCTTATGGCCCATGACTACTACACGCTCTTTGGTACTCATAAACTCCTTCAGAGCCTGGGCTTTCACACGGGCTTTCACACGGGTTGTCTTTTCCATCTGCTGTGCTTTTCCTCCAAAATAGGAGATATTGTCACCATTTTTAATAACAACCTGATCACCGCCCCGCCCAAGAGCCATCTCTATAGCAATACGGCAGTACTCATAATTCTGAAGATACGTAGCCGCATTAAGACCGATACCGATACTTAACGTAACTGTCATTTCATTTCCGATATTAACGGTCTTAACCTCTTCCAGGATATGGAATTTCTGTTCTTTTAACGTCTCGAGAGAGCTCTGGCGCATGATCAGAAAATACTTATCCTTTTCCAGTTTTCTTACAAGACCGTCGTAATTTGAAAAGTATTTTGTGATCTTTCTGTCTATCAGGGCAATCAAAAGAGAGCGCCTTACATCCTCCACGCTTTCCAGAGCTTCTTCATAGTTATCAAGATAGGCCAGCGCAACTACCAGTTTATTGTCTTCATTTGCCTGAATATATTCTCTAAGTTCTGTTTCATCGTACAGATACATCGCGATCAGACTTGTATTCTCTGACAGCCCCTCCAGAACTTCTGAGTGTACCATTGCTTCTCCCAGCCTTACCTGCTGCATGGAAATCCTGTAGATACGATTTCCCGCCTGAGTGCTTATCTCAGAAATTTCATTTTCTCCAGAAACAGGGAGCTTCTCCTTTGTAATATCCGGAAAAATCGTGCTGATATTTTTTCTGTAAAACTGATCCTTGCCAGTCAGCTCTGCAAATACCCGGTTGCACCAGATCATCCGACCATCCATATCCATGATCGCATACGGCAGAGCCAGTTCTTCCAGGACTCTTTTTTCAAGAAATTCATATTGACTGGCAAAAGCCACAAGATCATTAAACATCTGAGGTCTGTGATAAAAGAAAATCCCTGCAGCGCAGACCATATAAATCAGTATACCCACAGTCATCACTGCTCCGGCTTTTACCTCTATCGCATAAACTGCAGAGTTTACTATGACCAGAAGAGCTGTCAGATACAACGGCCATCTGGTCAGATATTTCAGGTGACCTTTTAACTTAAATTTACCATCCATAATCTTCATTACCATTCTTTTTTCATTTTCTCGTGCTGAGTTTTCTTCCAACGCATTTTATTATACCAGATTTTCTGCCATATTGCCATATGATTTAAAAAAGAAACTCCGTCGCTGGCTCCTTCCTTACGGTTACTGCGAAATAGTACCGTATAAACAATAACCCGCTTTCCCATAATTAGTGAAAAAAACACCGCTGTCACAATTAATGACAGCGGTGTTTGATCTCTAAATCAGTCCTGAACGTATGGCATCAGGGAAAGGTGACGTGCTCTCTTGATAGCAACAGTCAGAGCTCTCTGATGTTTTGCACAGTTGCCTGTGATTCTTCTCGGAAGGATTTTTCCTCTCTCAGAAACATATTTTCTAAGTTTTGCTACATCCTTGTAATCGATCTCGTTATTCTCTTTACCGCAGAATACGCAAACTTTTTTTCTTCTGCGTCCGCCTCTTCTCTTCATGGGAGAGTCCGGTCTTTCGCCTCTATTGTAAGCCATGATAGTTTCCTCCTATTTTTTTCAATCTGATCTTGCGCATGTCATTTTACTGATTTCTCAGTTAAATGGCAGCTCCTCGTCAATTCCGTCAGGAATATTCATGAAGCCGTCTGCACTTGCAGCGCTCGGGCTGGGCATAGATGGTGCTGTGTTCTGCTGCGGATGGGATGCGGCATAATTGTCGCTTGCAGCTTTGCTCTCTGCAAATTCCTGCTCCTCAACAACAACCTCTGTTGTATACACCTTCTGTCCTTCTCTGTTGGTATAGCTTCCGGTCTGAATACGGCCGCTGACCACGATACGAATTCCCTGATGGAAATATTTTTCTGCAAACTCTGCTCCGCGTCCGAATACCACACAGCTGATAAAATCAGCACTTGCTTCTCCGTCACGACGGAATCTTCTGTCAACTGCCAGCGTATATCTGGCAATAGCCAGGGCATTTTCACCTGCGGAATATCTAACCTCAGGATCTCTTGTTAAGCGTCCCATTAAAATTACTTTGTTCATTATTATACCTCTCTTTTCAGTAAGTGAACGGGTTTCTTAATGGTGCTTTCTAAAATCCACTTTCTGTAAAAAGATTATGCGTCTTTACGAATGACTAAGTATCTTAATACATTGTCCATAATGCGTACATGTCTTTCTACTTCCGCCGGACACTCTGCGTCTGCTTCAAACTGAATGAAATAGTAGAAGCCTTCATGCATTTTCTGAATTTCGTAAGCTAATTTTTTCTTACCCCATTCTTCTACTTCTGTGATTGTGCCATTGTAACGTGTAATGTAGCTTTTTGCTTTCTCTACTACTGCATCACGTACTTCATCCTCAACTTTGGCACTCACAACTAATGCTAACTCGTACTTGTTCATGCTTTTTACCTCCTTATGGTCATTATGGCCCTCTGTACTGTCAGAGAGCAAGGATATGAAAATATATCACAGTTGTTTATTCTAACATGTTTTTTCCTGTATGTAAAGTACCTTTATTCTTTTTTATAAACTTTTATTTTTAAAAATATTCCGTTAACGCTTGAAGTATTTTTACTTCGTATTATAATAAGGTCGAAAGATATCAAAAAATATCATTTTACAGGAGAAATACGTTGAGAAAAAGAAAATCATATTCAAAAATGCTGTTTGGAGTAATCCCTGCTATAATCATCTTTGCCGGAGGGATTGCCTATTTTTATGTGCATACCCATTCTGCTGACAACAGCATCATCTATGAAGAAGGAGTTTCCCGCCTTAAGGCTCTGGAAGCTTCCGATATTTCCCAAATCGAAAAACAGCTTCAGGAACTGGAGCAAAATTCCCAAAAGCAACAAGATTCTGATATCCAGAAAATAATCGCAGAAGAAAATAAAACTCTCAGTAATATTGAGATCAAACAAGCTTTCCAAGGCAGTGTCATTATCGGTGATTCCATTACAGAATCCATTGTAGAATACGGCTTTTTGGATACCGATGTGGTAATCAGTAAACGTGGACTTTCTGTAGCAGATGCCAATGAACAGATAGAAACGGCAATTGGTCTTCATCCCAGAAATATTTTTATGGCCTTCGGTTCCAATGACCTGGAACTTTATGAATCCGACTGGCAGGCTTTTATCGATGCCTACCGTGCACAGCTGAAAAAGCTTCAGGAAGCGCTTCCGGATTCTCCAGTTTACATAAATGGGATCCTGCCCATCCAGCAGTCAACCATCGATCAGATTCCGGCTCTTGGATACTATCCGGAATATAATGAAGGTCTGAAGAAGCTTTGTCAGGAAATGAACTGCACCTATATAGACAATTCTTTTATTGTGCAGGACAATGACGCCATGTATGAGCCTGACGGCGAACATGTGGTAAGTGAGTATTATCCAAAGTGGCTTACTTATATGGCAAAAACAGCGGGGTTATAACTATGGGATCAAAAAAATATCTTTTTATCAAAATCGGCATGGTTGCTTTTCTTGCCGTATACCTGTTTCTGATCTATACCTCAGACAGCGCCAAAGACGTCCCCATGGAGGAGATTGCTGCCTCCATAGAATCTGAGGAAACAGTCACTGCACTGAAAAAACGGGGACGCACCGATTTAAAACGCTATTATCAGCTTTCTGAAGATTCTCTGGAGGGATATCTGTTCTACAAAGCAGTTTCACCTATGTCTGTTGAAGAACTGCTGATTATAAAGGCTCCTGACAAGCATCAGGCTGATATTGCCTGCGACAATGCACGTTCACATCTGGACAGTCAAAAACAGGTTTTTCAGGGCTATGGTACCGATCAGATGGCCTTTTTGAATGAAGCAGCCGTTGAATCCAAGGGCAATTATGTGATCTATGCCTGCGGTCCCAACGCCCAAAAATGGCGCGAAATATTTTTATCCCTGATTTAAGATTGGAGAAAAGCAATGGTTTTCAGCAATATTTTTTTTATATTTGGTTTTTTACCTGTATTTTTACTGGCTTATTATCTGGTTCCTTACAGGCTCCGCAATTTTCTTCTTGTTGCGGGAAGTCTCTTTTTCTATGCCTGGGGTGAACCGGTATATGTGATCCTTATGATCTTCAGTGCCCTTTTTCATTATTTCATGGGACTGGAAATGCAGGAACTATCT
>URWL01000093.1 GCA_900551465.1 uncultured Blautia sp.
CTGGCAGAAAAAACTTTATATTTTTTTGATTGTCTACTTGACGGGAAGCAGTTCATGCCTGAAGGGTAAGGGGATTTTTGTTTTTAAAATTCCATTAATCTGTCCTTCTGTTTCCGGGTCAGCTTTTTAATCTGACATTCTCTTTTCATAGCCTCCTCTTTCGTAGCAAATCCTTCATAGTATGCTAGCGTAACCGGGCGCTTTGCCTTCGTATATTTCGCACCGCTCCTGCTCTCATTATGTGCTTTCAGACGCTTTTCAAGACAGTTTGTCCACCCGGTATAAAGACTTCCGTCTGCACATCGGACCATATAAGTATAATTCATCTTCTGCTCCTTTTATGTAAAGGACAACTGCCCTTCATCAAAGCAGCCATCCCTGTATTGCATTTCCTTACATCTATGATCAAGCAGCCGGTATATTATTGTGCATCACTTATTCCCAAAACCATTTCTCACAAAAATATTACGGGAATACAGAAAAAGCAGGTAGGAGAACTACCGACTGCGGATTTTTATTCCCACCTGCTTTTATTATACGTTGTTTTTTATTTTTTGTGAATCACTGTTCTTTGTTTATTCCGGAAGATACGCAATGGGATCCACAGGCTCCCCATCTTTTTTCATAGCAAAATAAAGATTGCTGCCTTCTTCACTGTAATATTTTGTAGGAGATGCAATATAGCCGATCACAGCGCCTTTTTCTATTGTCTGACCCTCTTCCACTGCCAGATCCTTCAGCTGTCCGTAAACAGCCTGATAACCGCTTCCAAGCTCCATGGTAACTGTAGTTCCGGTCTGTACGTTTTCCTCAATGGAATAAACTGTTCCCGGCACAGATGCCAGAACCGGAGCGCCTTCCACCGCCTGGACTGCAATAGCAGGACTTAATTTATACTGGTCAAGTGTAGGAAAATATACCGTCTGGTCCATATTGTAATCCAGCAGGATATTTCCATTTACCGGCCATTCCATCTGTGTCTCCTCAGAAAAGCTCAGAGAAGGAGCTGCAGCAGCGCCTGCTGCCGTTTCCGTATCCTGCTGCACTTCCTGCATATTTTCTTCTGTCCCCTGGATCTGCTCATCCGGTAACTCTTCCGTATCTGTATTTTGTTCCTCTTCATTGTCTGTTCCGGTATTTTCTCTCTCTTCCAGGATATTTCCTCCTGCATTTTCCATACCCGCTTCTACCTGACTGGTGTCTGCATCCACTGAAAATTCTTCCTCTGCATCTTCTGATCTGTCTTCCTCCATACTGACCAGCTCTTTTTCTTCCTGGATATTTTTTTCCGGCTTTGATGTACCAAACTGATAAACCCCGATTCCTGCGGCAGCAATCACTGCCAGAAGAGCTGCATTTACGGTATACTTTGCAATTCTGTTTTTTGTCATATTCCTTTCACCTCTGCTTATAATCATTTCTGTATTTATAGAGTGTCCAGAATATGTAAGTCTATACACAGAATCCCTGCTTTCTGTCAATATTTTGCCGGAAGATATCAGCTATCCTTCATAAACAGCCAGTTCCATGCCTGGAAAATATGTTTCCAGAATTTCCTTCCAGTCGCTTCCTTTTTTTGCCATTTCATTTCCCCCATTCTGAGAAAATCCCAGTCCATGTCCTCTTCCTTTACATAAAAAGCGGATCTGTTCTCCTATTTTCTGAACAGAAAAATTAGTCGAAGCAAGTGACATTCCTCTTGCAAACGACTCTCCTTCAAGAAGATTTCCGTCTGCAGACAGGCTCTTTATATAGCCGGATGACTCTCTTTCTCTAATATTCAGACTGGAAGGCATCTGCTGCAAAGGAATATATGTACTGTTCAGATAAAAGGGAGATTCCTTATCCACACTGCTGTCTACTGACTTTAAATAAGCATACTGATCATTATGAAAGGCCTCCTTCCCGTCTCTTGTCACTCCCCCGCTGATCTCATGGTAAGGAACCAGATTCAATTTTCCATTTGCAGTCAGCACCTGCCCTTCTGTTTCTTCTGCTGCCATTTCATATACAGAATCCGGTATTTTCCACAGATTTTTTTCATTTCCTGTTTCCTGAAGAGCCTGTAAAAAATTAGTCTCTTCTATTTTCCGAAGAAAATTTGTTCTTGCGATCACAGCCTGTGCCTTTATTGCTTCTTTCTGATACTCTTCCGGAATCTGTCGGGATACCAGTACCGGAATAAACATTTCCGGATCAGGGCTGTGATTGAGAATAGCTGCTTCAATTCCGTTAATTGCTATAGTCAGCAAATACGGAACAAAAAACAGGGACAGCAAAACCGAATACCGAAAAGTCTCCTTCTTTTTCATAATATTTTGTCCTTATGTATTTTTCTTAATATATGTCATTTTCTGCTGTTTTATAATCAATATTTATAAGATATCATCCCTGAACCTGTCCTTTTTTACCTGTGTCACAAAAGTTTGGTCTGTCCAATATCATGTTCAGTTCTTGCCAGATCTGCTGTGCAGTATTATAATTAAAAAAAATTTACAGGGAGTGGTTCTATGGCTGCAATTTTTTTGCACCTCTTTATGTACTGGTCAATCTCTATATTGTCCGTTGGATATTCCTGTGGACGGGATCCTGCAGCACATTTTTTCAGTCCATTGGATTCCGGATTGTTTTTTCAGGAATCTACCTTGTTTTTTCCACCAGCCTTCTTACCGGTTTTCTGGTAAAAAAACCTGCCCCTCTCCGAAGAGTTCTTAAAATTATGGGGAATTATTTTCTTGGATCCTTTCTTTATATTTTTATTGTAATACTGACCGCTGATATAGGCAGATATATTCTGCAGAATAGTTTTCATTTATCCTGGTTAAAAACACGGAGCACCTTTGTTCTGTGCGGAGGAATATGTACGATTTTGATCGTAGTAATAAGCCTTTACGGTTTTTTTCACGGATCAAAGATCAAGACATCCACATATCAGATTTCAATTGATAAAAAACCTCCAAATATCAGCAGCCTGAAAATTGCCTTTTTTGCAGATTGTCATTTCGGCTACAGTACCGGACTTTTGCAGGCAAAAAAAATCTGCCGGAAGATCAGTCAGGAACATCCTGACCTGATCTGTATCGGAGGAGATATTTTTGACAATGAATATGAAGCAATACGTCATCCTGAAAAAATTCAGAAAGTACTCGCGTCTATGCAGTCCAGATATGGTACCTATGCCTGCTGGGGAAATCATGATCTGAGCGAACCAATACTTGCCGGGTTTACTTTTCCTCAAAATCCAGATACCCTTCTGGATCCCCGCATGAAAATTTTCGTTGAAAAAAGTAATATTCATATACTGGAAGATGAAGTTTTGCTGATAGATCATTCCTTCTATCTGGCTGGCAGAATGGATCCTGACTTCGCCCGAAAAACATCCAGAAACAGAAAAACTCCTGCCCAGCTTATAAAAGATCTGGACAGGAGTAAGCCTGTTATTATTCTGGATCATCAGCCAAAAGAGCTTCAGGAGCTGGCAGAGGCAGGCGCAGATCTGGATCTCTGCGGACACACCCATGACGGCCAGATGTTTCCCGGAAATATCATTACACGGTTATTCTGGAAAAATTCATGCGGATACCTTCAAAAAGGCAGCATGCATAATATTGTTACCTCTGGGACAGGCATCTGGGGTCCTGCCATGCGTATTGGCACAAACAGCGAAATCTGTATCATAGAAATATCATTCAGGAACTAAATAAACCCTTCCGTCTCCGATCTCCTCCAGAATCACGGTTCTGGACGGAGATTTGTTTTTATGCAGTTCTCTGTTTCTGTCTCCCGGTCCCTGTTTCCATGGCATCACTTTCTTTAGCAGAGGGCGACAGCCGCTTCCATAGCTCAATACATTTTTATTTCCCGTCTCTGTCGTTTTCTGAATTTTCCCCTCTGAATTACGATTCTGCTTTGTAAGAGTGTTCTCTTCCCATACCATTTCTTTTTTATTTCCGCCAAACAATCTGGCTCCAAAACAGATTACAGCAGCAACTATCACACGGAAAAACTCTTTTAATCCTCTCATAAAGATCCTCCCTATTTTTCTGCCTGTCCCACCGGGCTGCGCCTTCCCAGCAATGTTTCAGGTACTATAACTCTATGCAGGACATTTAGAAAGATAGAACCAGAAAATTTATTTTTCGGACGTCAGCTGCTCTTCAAATACTTTTAATTCTTTTTTATATTCTTTTAAATCTGCGTTTAATAATTCCGCAGTTTTCTCAGAGCACTGGTTTCGTGGAAGATCCGGATAATTTTCTATGAGATAATCTCCAAGATATTTTGTAGCTTTCTGCGCGCCTACCGGATTCAGATGATGTGGATCATAAAAATCTTTTTCCCAGTCGATATTTATTTCTTCCAGCAGCTCTTCCAGATTAAAATCAATATAATCCGCTCCACATTCTTCGGTCAGTTTTTTCGCAGTTAAATACCGGCCATATGTCCAGCGGTCATCCGGCATATTCACCACAATAACCTTTGATCCCTGGGATTCACAGTATTCAATAATATCCTTGTAAAAAGACCAGGAGTCTTCATTCTCTTTCTCCGGCTCTACATTTTTATCTACATGATCTCTTGCATCAATCTTCTCTGCCCGATAAACCGGATACTGACCTCTCATAATATCATGGCGGTATTGCAGATTATACAGATCTGTCCAGCGAAGCTCTTTCCACCTGTCGTGATAACGGAGCAGCGGAAATACATAATCAACCATATGTTGAGAATCACTTCTCTTCACTATTTCAGAAATCGCTTTCAATTTATCCAACGAAAATCTTTTAAAATCCATGCCTCTACGCAGATAAGGCTCATAAGCATTATAATTATATTCGAGAAAAAGACTTGTAACTCCCATGACCACTACCTTGGGCTTCTGATATCGGTAGGCATCTTTAATATTCAGCCAGGTCACCGGAGGCGCCTGAACCGTACTTGCACGGGTGTGAGCTACAATTCCATAATCCTCCCACAATTCTAATGGTGAAAATCCCACCAAAAGCGTACTGCTTCCGGCGATCAGCACATCTACAGTATTTTTTTCTGTTTCATAAAAGGTTCTGTTCTGGTCTGTATCCTGTATATAATACGGGATAAACAATTTTCCAAGGAATATAAGAATCATCATAAAAGCAATTATGACGATCGTACATCGAACCGGAACCCATCTGTTCTTTTTTTCTTTACACATATCCCTAATTCATCTTTTCTCTTAATTCATTCATGTTGATTTTTCCATTAAAGTTCAAAGGCATATTTTCCAAATAGCAGAACTTCCTGGGTATCATAAAGTTAGGCAGACGTTCCTTTAAGTGTCTGGCAATTTCTCTGGAAGAAATTTCTTCACCTGTGTAAAACAGCCAGATCTGTTGTTTCTCTTTCTTATACAGACACACAGCCTCACGGATCTCCGGCATAAGAACCGCGGCCGCCTGTATTTCGCCCAGCTCTACTCTATGCCCCATATGTTTTATCTGATCATCTTTTCTTCCGCAGAAAATCAGTTGTCCCTGTTCATTAATCCTGCCAAGGTCACCAGTCTTATATACGATCTCATCATAAATAGGATTCAGAGGATTTTTTACAAATACTTCTCTTGTTTTTTCTGGATTTCTATAATATCCCAAAGCCAGCGAAGTACCCTGCACATAAATCTCTCCCACTTCCCCGGAAGCTGCCTCTTTTCCGTCTTCTGTAATAAGAAGAATATTTGTATTGCGGAATGGCTGTCCAATAGGAAGGTTCTCTTCTTCCGTTACTAAATGATCTACCTCATACCAGGTACAGCTTGCAGTAATTTCTGTAGGCCCATAATGGTTCACAAAAACAGCTTCCGGAAGATTCTCCTGCCATATTCTAAGATGTTTGCATGACATTACAGAACCTGTAAAAAATACTTTTCTCACAAATTCAGGGCGTATTTCTTCAAATGTGCCCAGTTCCGAACATAAAGTCAGAGCGCCTGTTACCCAACATATAGTTGTTACCTTATTTTCATTCAGGTACTGAAACAGACGGACCGGCATTGAAAAATACTTTTTAGGAATAAGAACTGTTGAAGCCCCTGTTTTCAGAGGAAGGTAAAGATCCCGCAGTGCTGCTACATAATCCAATGGAGACTGATTTCCAAAAATCTCCTCCTGGCCAATGTCAAAAGTTTCAGAAAAAGCTTCTATATAATCGATCAGCTGTCTGTGAGATTCCACTACTCCTTTTGGTATTCCAGTGGAACCAGAAGTAAATATCACATATGCCGGATCCACATCCATTACCTGACTGCGGACAGCTTCCAGCCTTTCAGGACATTCTCTGGCTTCTTCCATATCCCTGGTTGAAATAATCTTCCCTGTAAATTCCAGTTCTTCTGCAGCCTGACGATATATTTCATCTGTCACCATAATATCCGCCTGCACTGTATCCAGGATCAATTTCAGACGATATTTCGGAAGTTCCAGATCAATAGGCACATAAAAGCATCCACTGTAAAGAACTGCAAAAAACAATTCCGGAGTAGTAACTGTTTTATCTGTAATAACAAGTACAGGCTTTCTGGGCGAAGTGTATTCCGTAAGAAAACTTCCCCATCTGCGTGCTGTCATAAGCGCTTCGCGAAAAGTGATTTCATTATTTTCATCTCTGTACAGCACTTTTTCTGCAAAACACTTCTGAGCCTGCTCCAAATATTCCAAAATATTGATGATCATACTCTGTCCTCTCTTAAAATCCTCTGTAAATAAATGATTTTGCATCATAACCTATTCCATAAATTCCAAAGATCACAATAGCAAATATTCCAACAAGATAAATGATCCAGCGGAATACTGCATTCTGTCTGGCGATCAGCTCACGGACACTGTATCCACATTCCTGAATTGTACTGATCATGATCCAGAAAATGAGACAGATTCCAAGAAGAATAAAATCTTTCTGTGTCAGACCCAGGGTAAAAATTCCTCCGTTAAAAAGAACTCCCGGATTAAAGTCAAGACTGTGTCTCATCATCCAGACAGCCGCCCCAAAGCTGGCTCCTCTGGAAAAGAATCTTCCGATCACGATCAATATAAAGGTTCGAGTGATCTGAAACAGCTTCCAGCTGAATGCCTTTGTATTGATCCGCAGAAGCTCCGTCAGACGAACAATATAAGGCTCAAAAAGGATTCCGCCTATAATGAAAACTGCCTGATAAAGACCAT
>URWL01000094.1 GCA_900551465.1 uncultured Blautia sp.
CATATTTTCTCCTCCTTATCGTCTGGTTCTGTACATTTTTTTCTCTTTGAAATGCAGTGCCACCATTAATATCACAAGTGTCACTGCCATGACCGCCATTACTCCCAGAAGCAGTTTTGAAGTATCTGACAAACTGCTTTCCTCTTCCGAAACGGTTTCTGCTGATCCGCTAACAGACTGCGCATTACTTTCTGCAGATACAGTCTGTGTTACCTGAGGGGTAGGGGAAAACTTTGGAGTCATGAGATAGCCTACAAACTGACCGCTGTAATAAAACTGATTCATAATCTGTCCGTTTTTTTCTTTTGTTTTTACAGTAAGGTCATCCACAGTAACCCCTTTAGGTACTGTCATATTTTTTCCATTTAAAGTTATTGTATCAAAATTATTAAATGCATAATCAAAAAGTGCAATCGTATCGGTACAGTTTGCTCCAAGATCCGGCGCCCGAAGCGTCACCGCTATATATGTGCGGCCGTTTCTTTCTGCCGCAGTTACAAGCGTATGTCCGGCATCATTGGTATTTCCGGTCTTTCCGCCAATACACCCTTCATAATAAAGATTGGACTCCTTTGCCATTAAAGGCATATGAGTATGCATTCCTCTCGCTTCGCTGAGGTTTGTGGCCGGAATAGTATAATTAACTCCGCTGATCACCTGACGGAATCTGTGGTTTCTAAGTCCTGCCCTCATGATCTTTGCCAAATCATGAGCGGTTGTATAGTGATTCGCATCCGGAAGACCGCTGGCATTGGCAAAATGTGTATTCTTACATCCAATCTCCTTTGCCCTCTGGTTCATCATCTCTATAAACTGGGCCTCTGTACCGCCTACATATTCTGCCATCTGGGCACAGACTTCATTGGCCGACTTAATGATAGCTGCAAACCAGCAGTCTTTCATAGTAATCGTCTCTCCCAGCTTCATCCCGATATTTGAACTGTCCCAGGTTACATCTCTGACCCCGGTTTCTGTAAAAGTAACCGTATCTTTTGGTGAACTGTTTTCGATTGCCGTAAGTACAGTCATGATTTTTGTAGTACTGGCCGGATATCTGTATTCATCCATTCCTTTATCATAAAGGACAGCTCCTGTGTCTGCGTCAATAAGCACGGCTGTCTCGGAAACTGTATCCGGTCCCTTTGGCCAGCCCTGAATATTATCTGTAGCTACTGCTGCCGGTGTCCCAAAGTTTACAGTTACTGCCTGTACAGTGGATGCCGGCAGAATCATGGATATCAGTCCCAGAACTGCCGCACCTGCAAATTTTTTTCTCATTCTTCTCTCCTCCGTCAAAACTCAAACGCAAGTATCTTTTCTGTAATATATTCTACATCAGACATGGACAGATTGTAAAACATCGGAAGACGCAAAAGACGTTCACTTTCTTTTGTAGTATAAACATCTTCTCCAGAAAATCTTCCAAATTTCTCTCCTGCCGGCGAACTGTGCAGCGGTACATAGTGAAAGGCTGTGCAGATTCCGTTTTCTTTCAGGTAGGCGATCAGACGACTCCTTGTTTCGAGATCTTTTACTTTAATATAATACATATGCGCATTATGTTTGCATCCTTCCGGAACAACAGGTCTCTGGATCTTCTCCTGTTCCTCAAGGCTCTTAAGACCTTCATTATAATAGTCGTAGATCTGGTGGCGCTTGCCATCGATCTTTTCTGCTTCCTCAAGCTGGGCATACAGATAAGCCGCATTCATTTCACTTGGAAGATAAGAGGATCCATAATCGATCCATCGGTATTTATCTACCTGTCCCCGGAAAAATTTACTTCTGTCCGTTCCTTTTTCTCTGAGGATCTCTGCTTTTTCCTGGTACTGGTTGTCCTGAAATACCAGAGCTCCGCCCTCTCCCATAGTATAATTCTTTGTCTCATGAAAACTGTAACATCCAAAATCACCGATCGTTCCGAGAGCCTTTCCATGGTAGTAGGCCTCCACACCCTGGGCGGCATCTTCCACTACTTTCAGATCATATTTTTTCGCCAGCTCCATGATCCGGTCCATTTCACAGGAAACACCTGCATAATGGACAGGCACTATAGCTTTTGTTTTTTCTGTAATTGCCTGTTCAATCAGCTTTTCATCTATATTCATAGTATCCGGCCGGATGTCCACAAACACAATCTTTGCACCTCGAAGTACAAAAGCATCTGCAGTAGATACAAACGTGTAAGAAGGCATGATCACCTCATCTCCAGGCTGGATATCGCAAAGATACGCCGCCATCTCCAGTGCGTGTGTGCAGGAAGTGGTCAGAAACACCTGAGATGCATGAAATCTTTCCTTCATCCACTGTGAGCAGAGTTTTGTATATTTACCGTCACCGCAGAGCATTCCCTGATCCACGGCATCTTTAATATAATTCAGTTCTTTCCCTACAAGTGCAGGTCTGTTAAAATCTATCATTCTTTATTTCCCTGTTTTTCTTCATCCTTGTTGTCAGCTGCTTCAGAAATATTTTCTCTGTCCCGGATCACATACTGGGGTGTTTTGTTCACATTCAGCATCAGCTTGCCCAGATATTCTCCTACAATGCCAAGCATCAGGAAACAGATGCCAAACAGTACCAGCATGGCACACATAAGAGAAGACCAGCCAATTGCTATGGACGGATCCAGCAATTTACGGATAAATACTACAATTGCCCCAATAAATCCGGCCGCCGAAAACAATGTTCCAAAAAAAGTCGCAAGCCGGAGAGGGATTACCGTAAAATTCAGGCAGGACATAAAAAGTTTCAGACCTCTCCTGAAATTATAATTGGAAGTCCCTACCTCTCTTTCAAAATGCTCGATCTCTATATTTGCAATATTATGTGTGGTGCGGAAAAACAGTACCTGAAGAAAAGTATTGTACCCGTCATATTTTACCACTTCATCCCTGACGTACTTCCGGCAGCACCAGAAGCTGCTCATCTGGATATCCTTCGGACGGTCCAGAAGATGCCACAGAAGGAAGCGGCTTACTGCTCCTGTAAGATTTTTAAACCAGGAAAATTTCCTTTGTTTAAAAACTCCGAACACAATGTCATAGCCTTCTTCCATCTTATCCAAAAACTGCGGAATCTGAGAAGGATGATTCTGCATATCGTCATCCATCCCCAGGATCAGATCTCCCTCTGCATAATTCATTCCTGCCATAATAGCATTATGCTGGCCGAAATTTTTTGCAAGGTTGATTCCTTTTACATTCGGGTATTTCTCTGTCAGTCCATGAATGGACTTCCAGGTACCGTCTCTGGAATAATCGTTTACAAGCACAAACTCACATTCATAATCTTTTAGTTTCTTGAACTCTTCTATTGCAAGCTCCACCACCTTGCCGATGGTGTGCTCTGAATTATAGCACGGTATGACAATCGATACCAGCATCTTTTCTCCCTCGTTTCTATAGGTTAAATATAAAGATCCCCGCAAGTATCAGGGCAAATCCCATAAGTTTCCTTTTGCTGAATCTTTCTTTCAGAAAGAAATATCCCATCACCGAAACAAAAATATACCCCGTGGATTCCAGAATCGGCGACATCGAAAGGGGCAGATTCCGCAGTGCCAGCATAGTAAGGATCACAGAGCAGAAAAAAAGGCCGTAGGCTCCGATCACCATAGGATTCAGATATTCCTTCAGCGGGCTGTCATATGTTTTATTTGCTGCTTTTTTCAGGATAATCTGAGAAACAGATGAGATAAATACAGACAGAAGCAGGATACATACAGATATCTGAAAACTACTCAATGTTTCTCACCGCCCTTCTGCAAATTTTCTGAGGTTACCAGATAGATTCCGGCAAAAATGATCACTGCTCCGGCAATCATATTCCATGTAATCTTTTCGCCAAAAATCAGCGCGCCCCAAATAATGCCCCAGATCAATGTCACAGGGCGGTTGGCATATGCCACTGTCAGGGGCATACGCTTCAGGATCTGCTGCCAGATCACTGCATAGCCGAACATGATCACAAACACCAGCCCGAACCAAAAAATAAACTGCAGTGAAAAAATACGGTCTGTATATCCGGAAGCCATTTTAGAGCAGACACCGCTTAATGAGCTGAACAAAAGACTGATATGAAGCAGCAGATATGTTCTTTTTTTTGAGTCATGGTCATTTCTCATGTTATTCTCTCACAATCATACTGTAAATTCAATGTTAATTTTCGACAAAATATCCTCCAGACGCTTTTCACAGGCATCCAGATTTTCCCCTGTCAGGATCACCTGGCCAATACGGTCTCTTCCATTTTCGTAACGGTTCACCTGATCTCCCGGCTGAATATTAAAAGAAAGATCAATAATATCCTCTGCCGGACAATTTCCATTATGGATTTCTTTTACAATGCCGCATCTGTCCGAAGTCAATATCCTGGAAAGACTGGACTGCCGGGGTTTGTAACCGGCAAATAATTTTTCCGGCTCCATATCCATGGCAAGCCGCACGATTGCCTCATAATAATTTATTCCATAATATAAGCCTACTGTTTCCGGCAGACAGGTTGCACCCGCCCTTCCCGTAATCTCGATCACATAGATATTTCCATCTTTTTCGATCAGATCACAATTGACAGCACAATTATCAAGCCCCACTGCCTGAATGGCAAGCATTACCTGCTCTTCCACCTTTGCTCCCAGGGTCTCCTGTTTTCTGTAGGGAACAGAATGCCCTATAGGTGTTGGTACATAACTCTGAAAAGCATCGATATTGTTCGGAAGACAATAAAGCAGCTTTCCATTGGAGATCATCGCCTCACAGCCAAGCGTTTCACCCTCAATAAACTCCTCTGCCAGACAGTAATCTTTTCCGGTAGCCTTCATCGTATCTTCATACCGCTCAAATGCTTCTTCTTTTGTATTGCACCGGAAGATTCCTCTGCTTCCCATCAGATCCACTGCCTTAAGAACTACAGGAAATTTCAGACATTCCAAAGCTTCTGCAAGCTCCTGTCTGTTTCGGACACAGATGTGACGTGCACAGTTTACCCCTCCTGCCATAAATGCTTCTTTCATTTTGAATTTATTACTGCTGATTTCCGCAGCTTTCGCACTCAGTCCTTTCAGCCCCAGCTGTTCACAGGCATAACCCAGAGCCCTCACTCCGGTATCCAGACAGCAGGTGGCAATCCCGTCTACATGAAGCCTTTCTGCCGCCTTATGTACAGCATCAGGATCTGATATATCTGTATAAGTAAATTCATCGGCTGCCTGAAATCCCGGCCATTCTCCCGGAATGCTGGCAGCCACTGTTGAAATGCCCAGTTTTTTTGCTTCCTCATAAAGAGGAAGCTGAGAATAACTGGCGCCAAGAATCATTATTTTTTTCATAATTAAAGATCGTTCTCCTCCAGAAAATCAAAAAACAAAGGGGTTCCTCCCGTATGAAGAAACAGAATATTTTTATCATAAATCTGATTTTCTTCCAGATATCTTACCATACCATAAAATGCCTTTCCTGTATAGGTCATATCAAGAGGTATTCCCTCTTCCCCGTATATTTTTCTGATAATATCCGCTGTTTTAGATGAATATCGTCCGTATCCGTCTCCCAGATATTCGTCCGTAAAATAAATATGCTCTTTCCAATCTTCAGGAAAGCTATAGCCAAACTTATCTGCATATGCATTAAGATCAGAGGCAATTACCTCTTTTCCCCTTTTTGCATTTCGAGAAACAGAAATACCGATGATCTTCCTGCCGTCTCCTGCTTTCAGGCTTCCTGCAAGCAGCCCGGCCTGAGTGGCATTGGTACTGGATGCCAGAAAAATATAGTCAAAATGAATCCCTTTTTCTTCTTCCTGACGGCATATTTCTTCATATTCCTCCGCATAAGCTTCCACAGGAACCCATTCCCGTCCCTGACCTTTCGTATTTCCGTAAATATAATAAGGTCTGTATCCTTTTTCAGTCAGTTCATCCACAGCCTGCTGCACTGCATCAGCAATTCCTGTTTTTCCGCATGTGATCTCCCTTACACCCATAGCCCGGATCACCCGGCTGTTCTGTGTTTCTTTTTGTTCTTTTATATCTTCTGTATTATGAACCATATAGCAGGGCATTCCCAGCTTATGGCAAAGAGTTGACAGTATCCGGCAAAGATTGGAATGATAATTTCCATAAATGATCATACTGTCGCAATGTTCTCTTTTCATATCTTCCAGAAATTTCTGAGCAAAGCGAACCTTGTTTCCTCCAAAAGAAAACGGCAGCAGATCGTCTCTCTTCATATAAAAATGATTGCAGGGTATATGTGCAGATGATGTCTGCCAGCCTGGAATCCCCGGAGCCTGCCAGTTGATCTCTCCTCCGGAAAATCCCAGCTTCTGTACAGGTGTTTCCGGAAGCTCTTCAAGAGGATTTTCCCATGGACCATGATGAAGCAGTTCTTCCATTTCTTTATGGGAGTCCGCCTGCAGAATAAAAAATCCAGGTCTGCTTCCGCTGTCCACGATATCTGCCTTTTTTACCTCTCCTTCTATCACTACTTTACGCAGCTTATCCGGGTGTTTTTCCTGCAGTTCCGCAAGCAGTTTCTCATCATTTTCATTCATAAGGAAACGAATGGCAGCCACATGTCTGTCCGCTTCTTTTAATACAGGTGGTTTTCCTGATGCTGTATCTACTACCATTCCCACAAAATCCTGACCTGCAGAAAGAGGAACAAGGTCTGATCCAATACAGTCTCCGCCCATGCGGGAGCCGATTTCAATAATACGGATTTCTCCTTTTTTACTGATCCTCAGTTCACTATGAGCAGCTCCACAAACGACTCCCAGCGCATCTAATGCTCTGAAAACAAGTTTTTTCACCCGGTTTTCCATTTCCTCTGTCAAAGGAGCCGGCTGTATATGAGCCACCTCTATATAATGAGGGCTTCCTGTGGTATATTTTTTTGTAACAGCCAGACAGGTGTGATGCCCCTTATAGCTTATGGTCTCAACGCTGTACTCTGCCCCCTCTATATATTCCTCTATGATCGCCTTTTTTTCAAAAGACTGAGATGCAGCATTCATAACAGCTTCTGCCAGATCATCTTCTTTATATACTTTGGTGATTGCTCTGCTTCCGGAACGGTCCGTAGGCTTCACAATCACAGGATATGACTGTGGACTGTACTTTTCGCCCTCTTCTACTGTTTTAAAAAACGGTACCGGAATACCAGCCGCCTGAAAAGCAAGACG
>URWL01000095.1 GCA_900551465.1 uncultured Blautia sp.
ATCAGAACGATCTTGGCAACACCCTCTTTCAGAATCTTGTCAGTTGCCTCAAGAGTTCTCATGTCCTCTGTCTCCGGCAGTACAATTGTCTTAATGTTTTCTTTCGCTCTTTTTTTGAGCAGTTCAACAAATCCCATGATTAAAATGGCTCCTTTCATTATTTGGCCTAACGGCCTGATGAGATCATAAAAAGCATCTCATAGATATCTTTATTATAACCCCTGGAATTTTTTATTTCAAGCATTTCCACCCTATAAAAAGGCAAAGTACAGTATTTTTTAAAGTGCAATTTTGCCATTCTGGCATATTTTCTTTTTTTATCAAAAAAGACAGAAAATAATCGGCTGTCAAAAAGATATAATTATGATATGATAGAAAAAAACTTAAAGGAAAAACACTTATGAACGTTACCGGCATCATCGCAGAATACAATCCCTTTCACATGGGACATCTGCATCAGATCAAATATATAAAGGAGACGCTGCAGTCCGATTACATTGTCATTGCCATGAGCGGCGACTTTGTACAGAGAGGCGCTCCCGGACTGCTGCCCAAACATATTCGGGCAGAAATGGCCCTGCGCTGCGGTGCAGACCTGGTTCTTGAGCTTCCGGTCCAGTTTTCCTCTGCAAGCGCCGAATTTTTTGCGCATGGAGGCGTCTCTCTTTTAAATGGACTTGGCGTAGTGGATCAGCTTTGTTTTGGAAGTGAGGAGGGAAACACTGAGGGAATGCTTCTTGCTGCCAGAATTTTAAACCAGGAACCGGCAGAGTATCAGACACTGCTTCAGACATACCTGAAACAAGGCATGTCTTTTCCTGCTGCAAGAAACAAGGCATTAAACAACTATCTCCGTCTTCTTCCCGGCAGCACACATCAGACAGTTTCTCCGGAACTGCTCTCTTCCCCTAATAATATTCTGGGAATTGAATACTGTCGGGCGATCCTTTCTCTAAATTCACATATGAAACCGGTTACCCTGAAAAGAAAAGGAAACGACTACCACGAAAATACTTTATCAAAAGGGCAGCTCCCCTCCGCGTCTGCCATCCGCAGTTTTCTCCAGAAAGCCAAAGATCTTTCCCCTGTTGGTGAAATGCTTCCGGAACCTGCTTTTGAGCTTCTTCAAAAGGCTTTTCTTCAGGGTGCATATGTTACAGAGGATGATCTTGATCTTCTGCTCCATTACAAACTTTTGTCTTCTTCTGCAGAAGAACTTGCTGCCTGTGCAGATCTTTCACCCCAGCTTGCAGACCGTATCCGCAATCAACTGAACCATTATCAGGGTTTTGCCCAGTTTGCAGAACATCTTAAAACAAAAGAACTCACCAGAACAAGAATCCAGAGAGCCCTGCTGCACCTGCTTCTGAATATAAAAGAAACTCCCAGGGAAGCAGGCTATTGCAGGATTCTTGGCTTCAGAAAGGATTCTGCTCCTCTGCTTTCCGAAATAAAAAAGAACAGCTCTCTTCCTCTGATTACCAAAATGGCAGATGCAAAAGAGCTGCTTTCGCCAAAGGATCGGAAGCTTCTGGATACCAATACCGAGGCATCTAATATATACGAAAGTATTCTATGTCATAAAACAGGACGGGCCTTCCGGCATGAATACCAGAAGCAAATTGTGATTTTCACTCATTAGTAACGTACGAAGCAGGATGTATAAACTGAAATGGAGCTGCCGCACTGAAAATTAGTGCGCAGCTCCAAAAACTTTTCAGCCGTACCTTTTTTAATTTCCACACTCTATACTGATCTCATTAAACTTCTCCAGAATATCGTCAATGTTCATGGCAGCCTTATCTTCACCGGCACAGTCGATGACACTTTCTCCCTGATGCATCATCAAAAGCCGGTTTCCGTATTCCACCGCATACCGGAGATTATGGGTGACCATGATCGTTGTCAGCTTTTTCTCTTTCACGATCTTATCTGTCAGCTCCATGATGATCTCTGCCGTCTTTGGATCAAGGGCTGCCGTATGCTCGTCCAGGATCAGGAATTCAATAGGAGTCATGGTAGACATAAGAAGCGCCATAGCCTGACGCTGACCGCCGGAAAGAGACCCTACCTTTACGTGCATTTTGTCCTCCAGGCCTAAATTCAGCGGGCGGAGAAGTTCTCTGTAATATTCGATCCGATGTTTATTTACCCCTCTTCCAAAGCCAAAACGTTTCCCTTTATTATCTGCCAGGGACATATTTTCCAGAATCGTCATTGACGGACAGGTTCCAAGAGCAGGATTCTGATACACTCTGCCGATTTTTTCGTTCCGCCGGAATTCTTTTGCATTGGTAATGTCTTTTCCATCCAGAATGATATTTCCGGATTCTATCGGAATGCTGCCGCAGATAATGTTCAGCATAGAAGTTTTTCCTGAACCATTGCTTCCTACCACAGAAAGAAACTCTCCGTCCTTTACCGTAAGGTTAAAATCTTTAAACAGGCACATTTCATTAACTGTCCCCGGATTATAATATTTATAGATGTTTTTCAGCTCAAGCATCGATCTTCACCTTCTTCTTTCTTTCCATGCTGATCAGAAGCACGATCAGAAACAGAACTGCCGTAATCAGCTTCATATCCTGAGGTTCAAAATTTCTCATGGCTGCTGCCGTACATGCCTTATAGAGAACAGAACCGATCACCACTGCAGTGGTTGCCTTCATAAAAGTCATATTTCTAAAAAGGCTGGTTCCGATGATCACGCTTGCAAGCCCGATCACCACGGCTCCTGTTCCCATGGAAATTTCAAACACTCTTTCTTCCTGACAGAAAATACAGCCGGACAAAGCCACAAGTCCATTTGCAATAGCAAGTCCAAGAATTTTTACATTTCCCTGATCCTTGGCAAGAGCAGTTACCAGTTTTTCATTATCTCCTGCCGCCCGCAAAAGGAAACCTGATTTACTTTTCATATAAAAGTCAAGAATCAGCTTCGTAACCGCGGCCAGGATTACGATCACAATCAGCGTTCCATAAGGCTGTGCCGCCTCAGGAAGAAGCTTTTCGAGAAAACTGTTTTTAAAAATCGTCTCCTTGGAAAACAACGGAACATTAGAGGTTCCTGCAATCCGGAGGTTGATGGTCCAAAGAGCTGTCATCATAATAATGCCGGACAAAAGATCTCTGACACGCCCTTTCACATGGATCAGTCCTGTACAGACGCCTGCCAGCGCTCCTGCCGCAAATGCTATAGGAAGAGTCAGATAAGGATTTACTCCCCGGGTAATGAGAGCGGCCGTTACCGCCGCCCCTAACGGAAAACTTCCGTCTGTAGTCAGATCCGGAAAATCCAGTATTTTATATGTAATATACACACCCAGGGCAAGAATACCGTAGATCAGTCCCTGCTCTATAATCGTGATCAAAAAGTCCATCACCAGTCAACCTCCATACTTTTTATTTCGCTTCTGAAATCTCTTCAAACACTTCTGCCGCACCAGATGTCATTTCTTCCGGAATTTCAATTCCCAGATTTTCTGCTGCCGCTGTGTTTACATAAAGGGCTGCTTCCTCAATTGTCTCAAAAGGAAGTTCCGAAGCTTTTTTCTCACCCTTGAGTACCTGAGCTGCCATTTTTCCTGTCTGTCTGCCAAGTTCCACATAATCCAGTCCCTCTGCGGCCAGACATCCCAGCTTCACCTGCTCAATCTCACTTCCGAATACCGGAATTCCCGCTTCATTTGCCATTTCCAGAATCGTCGGAAGAGAAGAAACTACCGTGTTGTCTGTCAGATTGGTCATGCAGTCTACTTTTTCCAGCAGAGTCTGCGCTGCCAGCGGAATGTCTGCCGTAGTGGTAATTCCGGCTGTTTCAATTTTAAAATTGTAGTCGCCTGCAAGAGCTTCGTATTCTTTGACCGCAGATTCGGAATTCGCTTCACTTGTAGTATACATGATGCCAATGCTCTCTGCTTCCGGAAGCATCTGACGGATCATCTCCAGCTGCTGTTTTACCGGAAGCTTATCACTGGTTCCTGTGATCTCTCCTACCGGATTTCCATCTTTATCCGCAAGCTCTGCCGCCGCCGGATCCGTCACTGCTGTATAAATCACCGGGATTCCTGCATCCAAAGCTGCATTGTAAAGGCTCTGGGCGCTTGGTGTGGCAATTCCTACCATAAGATCAACTTTATCAGATACAAATTTATCAGAGATCTGCCCGCAGGTTCCCATATCTGCAGCTGCATTTTTATAATCTACGGTAAGATTCTTTCCCTCCTCTATTCCTTCTTCTTTCAGGCCCTCCAGAAATCCCTCTCTGCAGTTGTCCAGAGATCCGTGCTCTGCAAACTGTTCAATTCCTATGGTGTACTGCTCCTCCGCATAAACCGTTGTGGTTCCTGCAAGTGCCATGGTCAGTAATGCTGCTCCTAATACCTTTGCTGTTGTTTTTGTTTTCATTGTGTTGTCTCCTCTCTCTACTTTTGATTTTGCTTTACCGGAAATATACGCCAATTCCCGGCATCTGTCTGTGAGAAAGAAAGCTGTGATACCATGTCCAGGATTTTTTCCTGATAATGATAAATAAAAAACCGCCTCAAGCTAATGCTTGAGACGGTAATAATTTCTTATTATCGCGGTACCACTCAAATTGACAAAATGTCCACTTTCTCATGTACAAACATACACTCCTGATTGATAACGGGTTCGGTTCCCGTCAGCGCCTACTCTCTGATAAAATGATTTCGGGCCGCCCTCGGAAGGCCATTCGACATCCTGCTTCATACGGGATTCCACCATGCCCCGCTCTCTGTAATGATACAAAAATGTTTACTCTTCTTCCTCATCGGTTTTGTTGTTTTATACTTTAGCACATGAAATCGCTGTTGTCAACTATATATTTTTATTTTACTTTACGGAGCAACCTTGTCTGTGTCTGCCTCTGATTCCTCAGCCGGTTTTTCACGGTAGATCAGCGCGATCGGAGATGCGGAATGGAAGCTTGCAGTAACCTGATTGCCGTCTGTGATCTCTGTTTCAAGCATTTCCCAGTTATGCTCCTGGCAGAGATGAAGAATAAACACTTCGATATTATCTGTCAAATTATTGGCTGTAAAAGTAACCTCAACAGGATTTTCCTCTGTAGGCTCTGTTTCCAGGCTCAGGTCCATCACAGATGACAGGAATTTAAACTCACTGAGATCCATTTTTTCCTGCTGCATGCCGTCTTTATTATAAAGGTCGATCACCGGAAGCTCATCCTCTGCAAATACAGTTAAAAAAGCATCTCTTACTGTACTTTCTGCAGTGGCGTTATTCAGCGCATTTACCTGCTCCTGCACTTCTTCCTCATACATATCCTCTGTTACTCTGGAAACAGTTACTCCCACTGTCTGAGTTTCTACAGTATTCAGATTTCCTACAACACCTTCCTGTGAGGTCTGTGTATTTGCATTCACATTATTGGTATCCACAGAATCTGTAATACTTCCAGATGCCATCGTATTTACAGAAACAGAAAGGATCATTCCTGCTGCCATAACTGCCGCCATTATTTTTTTTGCCTTCATATATTTTCCTCCATTCATTTTCCAACCCGAATTCCTGCGGATTTCGTAATCCTGATTATTATAGCATAATTATTTTTCTGCTTCAACAGGACTGACTTCTTTTTTTTCTGTCAAACAGGCCTGTACCAGATAACGATACTGCTCGCCCCGGTTGTCATGAGTAGACAAAGTAAGGATTTTCGAATCTGTACTGACCTCTACACTATTATCAATCTGAGCTTCCATAGTCCGGTTATCGAAGATGCTTTTTAAATAGGCTTCTCTGTTCCCCTGACTTTTTCCGGAGCAGAACCGTTCCATAAGATGTCGGTTATCCGAAAGATAGGCCGCAAACACCCGATACTTATATTCCATATCTCCTGCATAAATATAAATATACGGATGTTCCTGCATGTAAAGATTGTCTCCGTATTTCTGAAGACTGCCAAACATGCTTCCATCCTCCATATTTTTGCCATAGAGAACCGTAATGGGATCTTCAAAATCTTTACTGTTATAATCTTCCGAAAAAATTGCTCCGGAAAGATTTTCCTCTCCTTCTGCATCATGGGTGAGATAATAGCCATTGTCCTCCGGATGCTGCAATATCGGACAATCGATCTCTGTATCCGGTATATAGATACGCCCATAGATATCCGGATTGATTTTTTCACTGCTGTTTACAAAAAACAATACCCCTGCTGCAATTCCCCCTGCAAGCAGACAGATAACCAGAACCATGATCCATATTGTCCTGCTTTTTTTCATGAATCTGTCTCCTCCACATAGAAGGTATCTAAAATCAGCTCATACAGCGCATCGTCATCCACATAAAACTCATCGTATACCTTACCGGTCTTTGCCTCTCCCTGCAGAACCGTCAGATTTCCCTCCTGGAAACTCATTTTAGCCGCTTCCGAAATCAGGTATACTGCTTTGTCCAAACTGATATCTGTGATCATTTCACTGGAAAATTCCCGATAAAGGCCTGCAGGCAAAGATACGTCTTTTTGTACTGCTGCCGCAGCCTGCTGAAAAAAGCTCAGAAGAAACTGCTTCTGTCTTGCAATTCGCATATTGTTGCTTCCATGCTCTTCTGTATTTCTCCATCGCACAAAGGTTTCTGCCATATCTCCGGTAAGAGTAACTGCCGCACCGCTTTTCAGCTGCGGATCTGCAGAAGTCATATCCTCTCCCTCAGGAACAGTAACGGTAACGCCGCCTACCGCATCGTTCAGCTTGCCTATCGTTTCCAGAGAAAAAGCCGCATATCCATTAATGGGGATTCCATAAAAAAGTCTGGAAACTGCATCAACCATATACTGACAGCTTTTTTCTCTTCCATCTCCGTAGGCATAGGCTAATCCTAAATGGTTGATATTTTCTCCCAGATAGTTTCCCTTATTGTCAAAAGCTGGAATCTTTGTCATAGTATCACGAGAAATGGCGATCACTCTCAGCTGTCTGCTGACCGGATCCATCACTGCCAGAAAGATACTGTCTGCCTGACCGCTTTCTCCGGAAACATCTTTGGCCTTCTGGATTTCCTCCCCTGCCTGATCGATTCCCATACAGAGAAGGGTGATCACCTGATCGTTATACCGATAGGCCTTTCCATTATGCCAGATATAATCAGAGCCTTCCGAAAGCTTTTTGTCTCCCTCTCTGGATTCCATATGCAGATC
>URWL01000096.1 GCA_900551465.1 uncultured Blautia sp.
TCCGTTGCATGTAGTGATGAAAATATCTAATCAATGCAATATGGGGTGTTTACATTGTTCTCAGAAAAGTGTATTTAGAAACGAATCAGAAATATACATGAAAAAATGGAAACAAGTTATAGATAAAATAGTTTGTGAAGGTGGAATTAATGTTTCGATTACAGGAGGTGAACCGTTATTACATCCTCAAATAAAAGCTATTATACAATATTGCAAAAAAAAGAATTTGATGGTTTCTGTATTGACGAATGGGAGTCTTGTTGATAATGATATGGGAGAGTTTTTAGGGAAGCATTTAGATAGTACTACAGATGTCGTGAAATTAAGTGTCGATGATGTGGGAAGTGAATATAAAAAAATAAGACAAGGAGGAGATTTTCTTAAAATTAAAGAAACTATTTCTATACTGAAAAAAAATAAAGTGCCAGTACAGGTTTCAATGGTTGTCCATAATCAAAATTATAAACATATTTATGATGTGTATATGTTTTGTGTTGAAAATAAAGTTGATTATATACGGTATGTACCGCTATTTGTGCATGAAAATACGGAGTTAAGGAATGCATTAGATCGAGATATTCTATTTGAATTTGATAAAGTATTGAAACATAATGCTAGATATAAAGATTATACGGTTATTGTATCAGATCCATTATCTTCAGTGTTTCCATTATTGTCGTGGATAAAAATAAATAAACCAGACATGATTGAAGATATAACTATAGGAAAATACATATGCCCTGCCGGAGTTGTTTCGGTAGAGGTCGACACAGAAGGGAACATATATCCATGTTCATATTTAAATATGGATGATTTTATTATAGGAAATATATTAGACGAAGGCATTAAGAAGACGTGGAAAAATAATTTGAAGTGGAATAAGATAAGAGAAAGGTATATTGATAACATATATTGTAAAAAATGTAATCAGTTATTAAATTGCTTAGGTGGATGCCCTGCGTCTTCTTATTATAAACATGGGAAAATTGGAGGTGGAGATGCAAGTTGCTTTTTGTGTGTCCAAGGTAATAATTAGAAGAATATTAAAGAAAAAAGGTGGCTGGTTATGAATATAAATAAAGGAATTTTATTTAGATTTGAAGAAAAGATTGGAAATGGAACTTTATATATTTTTGATATGAACAAGCAAAAAATATATAAAGGTGGTAGAAAAGAATATGATCTTATACAAGATATAAAAAGTGGTACAATAGGGAATATAACCAAAGATGATAAAAGATATGAATTTATAAATTGGTTGTTGGAAAAAGAGATTTTGGGAGCTTAAATGTCATGAAAAAATTACTTTCTTCATTTAAACCAATATTCAGAAATTATTTTTTGATTTTACTTGTATATTTTTTCTTTTATATTTCCAGTGGCGGTATGGAAAACAATATTCCGTTTTTGTTTGAAAAAAGAATTGGAAATTCTCTGTATGGAATTTTTCTTTCCCTTTTAAGTATTATGGACGTTGTGCTGCCGCTTTTGATCGTATATTTTTCAAAGAAATTTTCACCTCTGGCAGTGGGAGGATTGTCTCTGCTTCTGGGAGCAGGGGCGGCAGTGTGGGTTTCCATGACAGAGTATAAGGCAGTGATTTTTGCGGGACTGTTTCTGATTTACTGTGTTAGGATCATGTTTAATTATTCGGCGGGAAATTCCTTTAATCTTGCAGTACCTTCTGAGGAACGGACAGGATATTTTGCTCTGAGGGATATTTTTCTTTATGGGGCTATAGCAATCAGTACATGGCTCAGCGGCTGGTTGATAGGTAAATGGAATATGGAAGCTGCATATGGTTTTTTGAGTGTGGGTTTTCTGATTGCTCTGGTTTTTACCTGGAATGGACGGGAGTGGATTCAGCGGGAAGAGGAGGAAAAAATACATTTAAAAGAGTACATAGAGCAGATTGGAAATGTAATGCGGAATCGTGTTGTGCGCATGTTTTTACTGACAGAGATCGCAACAGGAGTTTACAGTACAATTCTGCGGTTTGTCCCGCTTCTGGCTATTGCCCGGGAGATAGAGGTTTCTGTATTTTTGAAATATACGGCGGTTTTTACTGTGATTAACTGCATCTGTTCGCTGTTTCTCACTGTTATTACAGACCGGCTGGATAAAAAGTGGGTGTATCTTTTTGATGTGGGATTTGATATTGTGTCTGTTGCGCTGTTTCTGGTCCCGACAGGAAATATCTGGTTTATGGCAGGCTATTGTATCAGCCTTCTGAAGGACATGTTTGCGCCGGTGTCTTTTGGATATTTGTACGATTGTGTGGAAGTATGCCAGGGAGATAAAAATGCCCCTGTAGTCCTTGGAGTGATCGAATCTTTTTCCAATATGCTGAATATTATATTTCCTCTGGTGATAGGCGCACTGTGGATGCAGTTCTTTAACGGAATTCTTGTGGGGTGTGCGGTTCTGCTGACATTAGTGGTGGCGATGGGAGCAGTTGTATTTCCCGGAAGTAAAATAAAAGATAAAGATTAAAAATGGATATGGAAGTATAACAAGAGAAGAACGTAAAGAGGTGGATTTACTGTCTTATGGGAGGTGTATGAATATGAGAAAAAGTATATTTTTATGTTGATGGTAAGCCCTTGGAAGGTCAGCGGCAGTAGCACCGGAATTACAATTAAAGCTCCGGAGAATATTGTAAAATATCAATTAGGTACAATCCGTACAAAGGTAATAAAGAAAGATCTTGAAGAAATCCTGGAAGGGTTAGAAGGTGTAGTTCCTGTTGATTCTTCCGAGAAACTGGACAGGGGAGATGATTTTCTGTCGATTCTTCTAATTTACGAGGATAATGAGAAAGATAAATTTTATTTTTTGAAAAAGGGAATGAATGGTATATGAAAACGGGAAATGGAGAATTTTACAGGAATGCTGATTTTATTACAGATATCATTTATGTGGAGGATCCCAGAGCGGATGGAACACCTTTTGCAGATATCAGTACAGGTGGAATTCGTTCTCTGATTACTAAGGATCAAAATAAAAAACTTTATGCCTATGCAAAGAAGGAAGGGTTTTACCCCACAGATCAGGAATTGACAGAAGAGACTGAAAAATATATATCAGATTTCGTAGAATCTCCGAACTATGAAGAATATAAAAAAATCTGTGATATTGCAGGATATGAATTTGAGGATTTGATGCACAGCCAAAATGACTGGGTGTTGAACCTGATGATAAATTTCCGTTTTGACAATTTACGAAGAGTGGAATATATGGAAGGCAGCGATACGATAGACGACGTAGTTTATGACGATTTTTCTGCCTATAAGGAGGTTTTTCGTAATAAGTATGTTTATGAAAAAGCTTATTTAAACGAGGCATACCAGGAACCATAAAGTTTGTCGAATGAAAAAGATAGAAGTATAAGTAATGGCGTGATATAATAGCCATATAGGATTCCTATGTAAAACTGGAGGACGGAAGCTGTACGATCTTTTTGAATACAAAGGGAAAGAACGATGCAGAGGTGCCGCCGGAACTGGTCAGGTTCTTAAAATTTGTAACGGCTGATCTTGAGGAAAGTGAGAGGGATTTTCAGGATGAACTGGTAAGGAGATTTCAGAAAACCATCCGCGAGATCAAGACAGACCGGGAAATGGGAGAACGCTATATGATTTTTGAAGAAATGCTGCGTGAGGAAAAACAGGAAGGCCGACTTGAGGCGACACAGGAAAGTGTTTTAGAATTTCTTGAAGAATTGGGAGAAATTCCCTGTGAACTGCAGGAGAAAATTCAGAATCTTGAAAGCCTTGAAGTCCTGAAGGTTTTGCTTAAACTGGCTGCAAGAGTGGATTCTCTGCGTGCATTTGAAGAAAAGGTAGAAATTTATTTTAATTCAAAAGATAAAAAGTAAGAAATCGGCGGTCTGTCTGTATCGCCGAAATATTATATAAAAATCCACAAATTGATAAAAACGGCTTGCTATTTCCGGAGAAAGCTGTTAAAGTAAAGTGAACAAAACAGATACAAAAGAGTACAGGATAGAGGTGCGGGTTTTATCAGTACCCGGAAACGGACGTAGTATGCGTCAGGCCATGGCAGGCTGTTTCCGGTGAAAGGAAAAACCGCCGAAGGGTTTTCACCGCCAGGAGGCGAGGCCCTGGGACGCAGGAGAATATTTTGCGTACTGTCACAGATGTGGAGCGCTATCAGGACTGACAGATCAGATACATAATTTATATCGTACAAAGATCAGATGCCATGGAGGGCTCCCGTGTGGGACGAATTCCATGGCTCTTTTTATATCAGAGGGAGGAAAGAAATGAGAAACAAAAAAAGAGTGTTCATGGCAATTCTGACCATGGCAGTTCTGGGAATCCTGGTAAATCCCCTGTGCGTGTTTGCAGCAGAGGAGGAAGCCGCACAGCCAGCTGTTTACGCAACTTTCTGGGCACTTGTACCGCCTGTAGTTGCTATTTGTCTGGCTCTTATTACAAAAGAGGTATACAGTTCACTGTTCCTGGGAATTCTTATGGGAGGGCTTTTGTATTCCGGTTTTGCTTTTGAGGGAACAGTCACCCATATTTTTCAGGATGGGATCATCAGCGTCCTTTCTGACAGCTACAATGTAGGAATTCTTATTTTCCTTGTGATTCTGGGTGCGATGGTCTGCATGATGAACAAGGCAGGCGGTTCCGCAGCATTCGGACGCTGGGCCAGCAAAAGGATAAAAACAAGGGTTGGTGCGGAGCTTGCTACGGTTGTTCTGGGCGTCCTGATCTTTATTGACGATTATTTTAACTGTCTGACAGTAGGAAGTGTTATGCGTCCGGTCACAGATAAGCACCATGTGTCAAGAGCAAAGCTTGCATATCTGATCGATTCTACCGCAGCTCCGGTATGTATTATTGCTCCGATTTCTTCCTGGGCTGCTGCAGTCAGTGGTTTTGTAGAGGGAGAGGATGGACTTTCTATTTTTGTCCGTGCCATTCCGTACAATTTTTATGCGCTGCTTACCATTGTTATGATGGTTGGCATGGTCCTGCTGAAAACCGAGTTTGGAAGCATGAGAACTCATGAAGTGAATGCGCTGAAGGGAGATCTTTATACAACGGCGGGAAGACCTTATGCAGATGCGGCAAAAGAAGATAAGGTGAATCCCAGAGGCCGTGTGATCGACCTGGTATTTCCGATCATCTGTCTTGTTATATTCTGTGTAATAGGAATGATCTATACAGGCGGATTTTTCGGCGGAACAGATTTTGTAACAGCTTTTTCACAGAGTGACGCTTCTGTAGGTCTGACTTTGGGAAGTTCCTTTGCTTTTGTGCTTACAGTTGCATTTTATATGTTCAGAAAAGTGCTCTCTTTCAGAGAATGTATGAACTCTCTTCCGGAAGGATTTAAGGCAATGGTTCCGGCTATCCTGATCCTTGTATTTGCATGGTCCTTAAAGGCTATGACAGACAGTCTTGGAGCTGCAGCGTTTGTAGAAAATGCGATGCGCTCTGCCGCGGGCGGCCTGATGAATATTCTTCCGGCTATTATATTCCTGGTTGGATGCGGACTTGCCTTTGCCACAGGAACCTCCTGGGGAACTTTTGGCATCCTGATCCCGATCGTTGTTGCAGTATTTGAAAATTCAGATCCTGAACTTATGATCATTTCCATTTCTGCATGTATGGCAGGAGCTGTGTGTGGAGATCACTGTTCTCCGATTTCAGATACCACGATCATGGCATCGGCAGGCGCTCAGTGTGACCATGTAAATCATGTGTCCACCCAGCTTCCTTATGCGATTCTGGCAGCGGCGGTTTCTTTTGTGACATATCTGGTTGCAGGATTTGTAAAAACGGCATGGATTGCTCTTCCGGTAGGGATTGTATTGATGCTTATTACGCTGTTTGTGGTTCGCCATCTGAATCCAACGCTTGAGGAGCATCTGGAAAATGAAAGGAATAAATAATTTGAATCTATATCTGTAAGAAATGAAAATGCAGGATCGGAAGATGATGAGCTGATTCTGCATTTTTCTTTGCTGAGAAAAGTAAGCTTTTGTACAAGGAGGCTGTTATGAAAGAAGATTCCTGGGACAGACTTTTGAGGATCCGTACGTCCGGCAGAGATGATACCGGCTCTGATCAGTATAAATATCCTTACGAGCCTACGCCGTATTCGGTTCTGGAACGTCTGGGAAACAGTGGAGAAATTGGAAAAAACAATACGGTGTTGGATTATGGCTGTGGAAAAGGCCGTGTGGATTTCTTTTTGTCCTATCAGACCGGATGCAGGTCGGTGGGAATAGAATACAATGAAAGAATTTATCATATTGCTCTTAAAAACAAGGAGAAAGCTTCTTCCGGACGGAAAACAACGTTTGAACTGGCAGATGCGGCAGTGTATCAGGTTCCGGCGGAAATCGACCGATGCTTTTTCTTTAATCCTTTCTGCATTGATATACTCAAAAAAGCAATGGCACGGATCCTGGAATCCTATTATGAAAATCCACGGGAGATACGTTTGTATTTTTATTACCCTTCAGAAGAGTATATGCAGTATCTGACAGAGATGGATGTCCTTGATGTAAGAGGGTGTATCAACTGCCGGGATCTGTTTCCGGGAGAAAATAACAGAGAAAAAATACTGATTTTTTCCATTGGACAAAGTAAGTGAAAAAGTATTGACAATTTAGGAAATATCAGGTACAATATAATTGTTAGCAACAACTAACAAATGAAACAGATATATAAAGCGCCTGTCTGGCGCTTTCTTTTCACAAAAGAAGTTAGTTAAAACTAATTTGAAAGGAGCGGTATTTATGAGTGTAGTGATCATTGGAGGAAATGAATGTATGGTGAGGCGTTATAAGGATCTGTGCCGGGAGTATCGATGCAGTGCAAAAGTGTTTCCAAAGCAGAACAGCAGTCTTAAGGGGATTGGCAGTCCAGATCTGATGGTGCTTTTTACGGGAACAGTATCCCATAAAATGGTGCGTAATGCCTTAAATGAAACAAAAGGGCAGAAGGTACGGGTGGTCCGTTCAAATACCAGTTCCATGTGTGCGCTGAAAAATATTCTGGAAGAAAATGTGGAGGCTGCTTATGTCTGATGAAATGGTGATTCGACACGGTTCTCCCACACTTGCAGGTTTGAAAACAGGAAATCTTTTCAGCTGTACATATACAGGAAAAACACAGCTGCA
>URWL01000097.1 GCA_900551465.1 uncultured Blautia sp.
CACCTTCACACCCTGAGAACGGAGGCTTTCGCAAATATCCTCCACTGAATTCAAATATGTACGGCAGCGGACAGTTAATGGTTTTTCCTCCAGAAAATCTCTCAAGATCTTTTCTGTTGTCTCTTCTCCATATATCTCCATCCACCGCAGGATCAGCGGCTCCGGCATAGAATATCTCACAGAAAGATATCTGACCAGATCTTTTTCTCTTGACGGCAGTTCCAGCTGATCCTTATTTCTCGCAATCGCCCTCAGCACTCCGTTCACAAAAGGTTTCAGATTATAAAATCCTTTCTTCTGTGCCAGCTTCACTGCCTCGTTGCATACTGCGCTGTCCGGTACACGATCCATAAAATTCATCTGGTATACCGCGCTTCTAAGTATTTCCCGAATAGGCGGCTTCATCTTGTCCACCGTAATCTTAGAAAAAGAATCGATCATATAATCAATATAAATCCTGTACTCCAGAGTTCCCTCACATACTCTTGTTACAAAAGCTCTTTCCTGCTTAGGCAGAAACTGATATTTGGACAAGGCATTTCTCACAGCAATATGGCTGTGCTCGCCTTCCTCATTAATCTGGAGAAGGATCTCCAGAATCATTTCTCTTGTGTTGATACCGCTAGTCATCGTTTCTTCTTCCTCCTGCAAGTATCAAAAGTCTCAGAAGCTGCAGAATCGATCCGGCAAGCGCTGCCACATAAGTCATCGCTGCTGCAGTCAGAACCTTTCTCGCTCCCTTGTTTTCATCTCTTCCCAGGATTCCTGTTGTTTCCAGCATATGAAGTGCTCTGGATGATGCGTTGATCTCCACCGGGAGCGTTACCAGCTGAAACAGCACAGCTAAAGAAAAAAGAACGATTCCGGCTGTGATCAGCGGTCTTGCACTCATAACAAGCCCCAGAAAGAAAATCGGCCATGACAAAGTACTTCCCAGATTTGCCGCCGGAACAATCGCACTTCTGATCTCCAGCGGAGCATAGTGGATTGCATGCTGAATAGCATGGCCGCATTCATGCGCCGCAACTCCGACAGCCGCCAGAGAGGTCTGTCCGTAAATATCCTGTGAAAGATTTACTGTTTTGGTCCTTGGATCATAATGATCTGTAAGACTTCCGGGAACAGCCCTTACTTGAACGTCTGTGATTCCGGCTGCCTGAAGGATCCTTCTCGCCGCCTGTTCTCCGGTAAGCCCGGAAGCGCTCCTGACGGTTCTGTACTTTGCAAACGTACTTCTAAGCTTTGCAGAAGCCAACAATGAGAGAAGCATTCCCAGAATCAATAATATATATGTTCTGTCAAAACCATAAAATCCATATCCGTACATTCTGTCACTCCTTATGATCTTTCAGCATTGTTCCTGTTTCGATAGGATATCCGCGAAGAAAAGCAGCTGCATCCATACGTTTTTTTCCTTCAAGCTGTATTTCTTTCAGTATAAGACTGTCCTGTCCGCAGGTTACATGGATTCCTTCTTTATCTGTTCCTGTAACTGTGCCCGGCTCTTCCTGTCCGGAGGCCTTCTGTTCTACTGCTGCTTTCCATACCTTTAAGGATTTTCCATTAAGGAAAGTATATGCACTTGGCCATGGATCCATACCTCTGATAAGACGCTCCAGCTCTTCTGCATTTTTATGGAAGTCAAGAAGTCCCATCTGTTTTGTGATCATTCCTGCATAGGGTGTGGGACTTTCCTCCGGCTGCGGCTCATAAACTGCTGTTCTGTCAAAAATAGAAGGAAGCGTTTTTACGAGAAGTCCTGCTCCCAAATCTGCAAGCCTGTCAAAAAGGCTGCCTCCTGTCTCATCTTTTGTCAGTAAAACGGATGCCTGTGAAATCATATCTCCTGTATCAAGACCAGTCCCCATTTTCATGATCGTAACTCCGGCTTCCTTATCCCCATTGATCACAGCCTGCTGAATAGGCGCTGCTCCTCTGTATTTAGGAAGGAGAGATGCGTGAATATTGATACAGCCAAATTTCGGCATATCCAGGATCTCTTTGGGAATGATCTGCCCAAAAGCTGCCACAATAATGATATCTGGTCCAATTTCTTTTAAAGTTTCTACAAATTCCGGTTCCCGGACTTTCCTGGGCTGATAAACAGGAATTCCATGTTTCAGCGCCTCTTCTTTAACCGGAGTCGGGACAAGCGTTTTTCCTCTCCCCTTTGGTTTATCCGGCTGTGTGACCACGCCAGCCACTTCATATCCTGCATCCACCAGGGCTGCTAGAGCCGGAACTGCAAAGTCCGGTGTTCCCATATAAACAATTTTCATTTTTCTTATACCTCGTCATCATCATATACAGTTCTGTGAAGCTCTCCCTCTACCAGATCTGTATACATTTTTCCATCCAGATGGTCAATTTCATGGCAGAAAGCTCTTGCGAGAAGTTCTGTCCCTTCATAGATCACTTCTTCCATGTTCTCATCCAGAGCTTTCACCTTTACATAATTTGGTCTTGTTACCTGTCCTGCCATTCCAGGAACACTAAGACAGCCTTCATCTCCGGTCTGCTCTCCGGAAGTTTCCAGAATTTCAGGATTGATCAATACGATAGGTCCGTCGCCTACATCAATGGTCACAAGTCTTTTTAAAATTCCCACCTGAGGAGCAGCCAATCCCACTCCCATAGATTCATACATAGTGTCCAGCATGTCAAAGATCAGTGTACGGAGCTTCTGATTCATCTCTGTAACTGGTCTGCTGACCTTTCTTAATACAGGATCTCCCTCAGTTCTTATTGTTCTCAGTGCCATAATTTTTCTCCTTTTTTATGTAGTTATCATTGGTAATCAAACATAATATATAATTTCCGGAAACCGGAATTAATTTCAATATATTTTCCTATTTTATCTTTCATATCCATCAGAACTTTTTCTTCTGCATGCTTCATATAAAGAACTTTACGGTATACATCATTCACTTTTCCTACCGAAGCCCATGCAGGTCCTATAATATGCAGTTCTTTCCCGGGGCTTATCCTTTCTGCAAATTTTCTGAGAAACTCCATTCCTTTTTCCAGAAGCTCCTCATCCTGACCGCTTGCAAGAATGGAAAGCATATGCGCTGCCGGAGGGTAATCCAACAGCATACGATAGCTCATCTCTTCCTGATAAAACCTCTGATAATCCTGGGCTGCCGCCGCCTGTATGCTGTAATGCTCCGGATGATATGTCTGTATAAAAGCTTCCCCCGCCTTGCGCCCTCTTCCGGAACGTCCCACCGCCTGGGTCAAAAGCTGAAATGTTCTTTCTCCGCATCGATAATCTGCCATATTCAGGGAAAGATCTGCTGCAACAGCTCCCACCAGGGTCACTTCCGGAAAATCATGACCTTTTACGATCATCTGGGTACCTACAAGAATATCTGCTTCATGAGCTGCAAAAGAGGCCAGAATTTCCTCATAGCTGCCTTTTGTTCTTGTGGTATCATAATCCATTCTAAGAATCCTGGCTTCCGGAAATGTCTTTTTGAGAACCTGTTCGATCTGCTGAGTACCTGCCTTAAACCCTCCAATATATGGCGAGCCGCAGGATGGGCAGATATCCGCTTTCGGACGTTGATAGCCGCAGTAATGACAGATCATTTTTCCATTGTTATGCTCCGAAAGAGCCACATCACAATGAGGACACTTCAATACTTCCCCACAGGAACGGCAGGATACAAATCCGGCATAGCCTCTGCGATTTAAAAACAGCATGGTCTGTTCTCCGGCTTTCAGTCTTTCCCCAATAGCCTCAGTAAGCTTTCTGCTGAGGACAGAACGATTTCCTGCCTTTAATTCTTCCCGTAAATCTATAATCGATACACCGGGAAGAGGACGATCTTCAAATCTTGCATTCATTTTTACAAGTGCAAACTCTCCGGACACAGCTTTTGTATAGGCTTCCAGAGAAGGAGTGGCAGATCCCAGAACCACTTTTGCCCCCTCCATGCAGGCACGCTGCACAGCTGTTTCACGGGCATGATATCTGGGACTGCTTTCACTTTTGTATGTCTGCTCATGCTCTTCATCAATAATAATCAGACCCAGTCTGGAAAAAGGTGTAAAAAGAGCGGATCGAGGTCCTACCATGATCTGAATTTCACCTCGCCGGGCTCTTTTAAACTGATCATACCTCTCCCCCTGAGAAAGGCGGGAGTTCAATACGGAAACCTTATCTCCAAACCATCCATAAAACCGTCTTACGGTCTGGTAAGTCAGGGCAATTTCCGGAATCAGCATGATCACCTGTCTGCCCTCCCCGATGACCTGTTCAATAAGTTTCATATAGACCTGTGTTTTTCCACTTCCCGTAACTCCATGAAGAACAACAGGACGGGGCTTCGGCTTTTTCCATTCCTGCTGAATCTCTTCCAGAGCTTTTTTCTGTACAGGACTGAGCACCGACATCTGTTCTCTTGGAATGCTGTCCCCTTTTACCGGCATACGGCATACCTCATCCTGCTCTATACGAAGAACTCCCTGTTCAGTCAAAGGCTTCAGCACTGAAGACGATATCTTCAATTCTGCACAGGCCTGTGTGTAATCCAGCGGATTTTTTTCCAGAAGAGCACGGATCACTCTTGCTCTTGCCCTGCATCTTCCGGCTTCCAGCGTCCCTGCCAGTTCTTCCGCCTCTTTTCTGTCTATATTCAGATATAAAAATCTTTTTTCCTTTGCCTTTATCTTTTCCCGCATGGGAATAACTGTCTTTAAGCACTGTGCCATAGTGGCTCCGTATCTGCTGCTCATCCATGCAGCCAGCGATACAAGGCGTGCTTCTGTGGTCTCCTCACTGCTTATAAGTCTCAGCAAAGATTTCATCTTTTCCGAAGAAACTTTCGGTTTTTCTGAAAGTCCGGTAACGTAACCTTTCCGTTCACAGTTTCCATTTCCAAAAGGAATGGCAGCAACCATTCCAATGCGGATCTCTCCCTCCAGTTCCCTTGGTACCAGATACTGAAAACTTCGATCCAGTTTTTCATGGGAGATATCCACGATGATATCCGCATAAATCATGCAAACTCTCTTTCTTCCGTCAATTCTGTCTGTTGTCCTCTGCAAGTATCTCTGCGATCAGAACACGTTCATCCATTGGATACTTCTTTCCTTCGATCTCCTGATAATCTTCATGTCCTTTGCCGGCAAGTACAATGATATCACCTGGCTCTCCATGATGAATGGCATAGGCAATAGCTTCTTTTCTGTCAATGATCTCCACATATTTTCCATCTGTTCTGGAAATACCTGTTTTGATATCGTCAATGATCGCCTGAGGATCTTCAAATCTCGGATTATCTGAAGTAATGATCGTCAGATCCGCAAGCTGTCCTGATACTTCACCCATTTCATACCGACGTGATCTTGCACGGTTTCCTCCGCATCCAAAAAGACATACCAGCCTGTGAGGATGATATTCTCTCAGTGTTGTCAGAAGACTTTCCAATGCCATTGCATTGTGTGCATAATCGATCATAAGAGTAAATTCATCAGAAACCTTGACTGTCTCGATTCTTCCTTTTACTTTTGCTACTTTAAGGGCACGAATGATATTTTCATGTGAAACCCGAAAATGACGGCAGATTGCAATGGCAGTCAGTGAATTATATATACTGAATTTTCCCGGAATATCAATCTCCACCGGAAATTCCAGCAGCCCCTTCAGCTGATAGGAAATACCCAGATAGCCTTTCCCGCCTACCATATGAGCGTCTTCTGCCCGAAGATCTGCCTGTGATGAAAATCCATAAGTTTCCAGTTCACAGGTATGTCCTTCAATAATCCTGTCAAAGTGCTCATCATCTCTGTTTACAATCCCAACTCTGCACTGACGCAGAAGCATGGATTTACAGGAAAGGTAATGATCAAAATCTCTGTGTTCATTAGGTCCGATATGATCAGGCTCAATATTTGTAAAAATACCATAGTCAAAGACAAATCCCTGGGTTCTGTGGAGCATCAGTCCCTGAGAAGAGACCTCCATAACGACACAGTCACAGCCTGCGTCTGCCATCCTGCGGAAATATTCCTGCACCACATAGGACTCCGGAGTTGTATTTGCAGCCGGTATTACCTCGTCTCCTATAATCGCTTCAATGGTACCGATCAGACCCACTTTATATCCGGCATTTTCCAGAATAGACTTTACCATATAGGTAGTTGTTGTTTTTCCTTTGGTTCCGGTGATTCCAATGGTCTTCAGCTGTTCTGCCGGATGACCGAAATATGCAGCGGAAATAAATGCCATTGCATAACGTGTATCTTTTACAAGAATCACGGTAACATCCTCAGGTACCTGGACTTCTTCCTCCACCACAAGCGTCCTGGCACCTTTGGCGATCACATCCGGGATAAATTTATGTCCGTCCACAACAGCCCCGCGGATGCAGATAAAAAGAGAATCTTCCTGAACCTTACGGGAGTCATAGACAACAGTACTCACTTCCTGCTCTGTACTTCCCTGACAGCAGGTGTATTCTAAGCGTTCTAATAATGCTGATACTTTCATTTCTATTCCTCCAAGAAACATGCGGCAGATTTTCTGCCTGCACATTTGATATACTCTTTTATAGAATATCACACACAGGTGGCGTTTTCAATGTTTCGTTTTTATTCCTCTCCGCGGACTTTCTTCCTTTTTTTATATACTGCTGTAAAAAAAAGCACCATAAACAGAGCCGACACTGCCGTCTCTTTCATAAGCTGACTGTCCGAAGGATCACCTGTTTTTGGGTTTCCGGATACCGGACGGCTCTCCTCTCTGTCATAGACATTCTCTTCTCCCCGAGACCCTGCCGGTCCGGAAATTTCAGTTTCCTGCTCCCCTGACTGTATCTGAATCTCCGCCTGGGAAGTAACCCTTCTCTCTCCAGTTTCTTTAGAAACAACTTCCACCTCATTGATCAGCTTCTTTTCTTTAATCTTTTCCGGAAGTGTAACCACAGCCTGAAGGCTTATGGCTTTGCCTGCTTCCAATCTGTTTATCAGAGCCTTTGTTTTGGTATTGTTCAGAATCACACCCTCCTGTTCCAGAAACACAGCGGGCACATTTTCCAGCTGAAACTTTTCTGTTGTAATAATGGAATGCAGTGTGCGTTCACCTGTATTTCGAATACAGATCCTAAATAAAATCCTG
>URWL01000098.1 GCA_900551465.1 uncultured Blautia sp.
ATGTGATCTACGGAGCGGCAGGAGAGGATGGAAAATACAGAGTTCATCTTTATTGTGTGAATCCGGCGGCCAATTTGCAGGAATACCTTAGCAAAGGACGCAGCGCAGTATTTTTTTCTGCAACCCTGATTCCCATGCAGTATTACAGGAGTCTTCTCAGTACAAGAGAAGACGACTATGGAATTTATGTGCGGTCGCCTTTTGACCAGAAAAACAGACGCATTCTTATCTGTGCGGATGTAAGCAGCCGCTATACCAGAAGGGGATACGGGGAATACAGGAAGATCGCAGAATATATTGCAAGAATGGCGTGGCAGAAAAAAGGAAATTATATGGTGTTCTTTCCCTCATATCGACTGATGGAAGATGTTTTTCAGGTATATGAAGAGGAATTTTCATCTGACTGGGTAAGATGCATCTGTCAGACTTCTTCCATGAATGAACGGGAAAGAGAAGAGTTTTTGGAAGAATTTAAAGATCAGAAAGAGGAAACCCTGTTAGGCTTTTGTATTATGGGAGGGATTTTTTCTGAGGGGATAGATCTTATGGGAGACCGTCTGATCGGAGCAGCGATTATAGGGACAGGACTTCCACAGGTGAGCCTGGAAAGAGAACTTCTGAAACAATATTATGATAAACGGGGAGAATGTGGGTTCGATCATGCATATCGATATCCGGGAATGAATAAAGTTCTTCAGGCAGCCGGAAGAGTGATCCGGACACGGGAGGATAAAGGAACCATTCTTCTTATGGACGAACGCTTTTTGAATACAGATTATCGTATGCTGTTTCCGGCAGAATGGGAGGATGCAGCTGTGTGCAGACTGGGAAATGTAGAGCAGTACCTGAAGCAGTTTTGGAAGGGATTTCCGGAGGAGATTTCTTGACATCTGAGAAAATTCAGGTATACTGTAGTAAAGTTTCAGATAAAGAAAATCCAGCTGTCATGTCCTGACAGGGACAAAGAAGCTGGCTGAAATAAAGGAGAGATTTATGAAAGCTGGAATTGGTAGCCGTCTCGGGATACTTTTGGGGGCTTTATTTCTGTGTCTGTTTCCTTCGTCAGCGCAGGCAGCAGTGGCTGAAGAAAATTTGTTTTCTCATGTGGAAGAGGCACAGATTCGTCCGATAAAAGACGGATCGGAAAAATATCTTTTAAAAAGTGACAGTTTTTATTGCCTTAAAGAAGACGGGACAAAACATGCAGAAGCCGGTGTTCATTATTTTGATCATATGGAAATTGACGGCACAGTTTTTAACGGCTTTTATTATCATGACGAAACAGGACATTTTATGGCGGGAACACCTCATATAGTCTCGATCAAAGGTCTTTCCTGTGAGACAGAGGACTCAGAAAAAGTATTTGACGGGCTGTATATGGCAAACAATCTGGGAAAACTCTCGGCAGCTCCGCAGATCCGTTATATTTCAGGTCTGATGATCGACAAGACTTCATATGAAGGTTACTATTATTTTAATGAAGATGGCCGTATGGTTACAGAACCAGGGCTTCATACACTGGAAATGGCATCTAATGGACAGATGTTTTCCGGTACCTATTATTTTGGCGGAAACAATGGCGTTCTGGTACAGGAAGCCGGTGTGACTCCTGAAGGATTTCCTGTAGATGAAACAGGAAAAGTTTCCGACATGGAGAATCTGGGAATGGAAACACTGGAACCTCAGCTAAAATCTATGATCGCAGGGTATGAAGGAACCTGGAGTATTTATGTGAAAAATCTGAATACAGAAGAGGAAATCATTCTGAACGATCAGAAGATATATCCGGCCAGTCTGATCAAGGCGTTTGTTATGGCGGCCTCCTATGAAAATATGGATCAGATACTGGAGCATGAGGCGGCTCTTATGAAGAAAGAACCGGATGATGCTGAGGTACAGACAAAAGTGAATGATCTGTTATGGAATATGATCACCGTCAGTGATAACGAATCCTGCAATGAGCTTGGAAGACTTCAGTCAGAAAAACATGATTTTCTGGACGGGGCAGAAAAGGTAAATGAGTTTATCCAGAAAGAGGGCTACTCCGATACGGTTTACCAAAGTACGCTTCATCCTTCTGCTTCTCCAAAGGTCAGTATGGGAGAACACAATACATCTACAGTAAGTGACTGCGGTGCGCTGCTTGAGAGCATTTTCAGAGGTGACTGTGTAAGCAAAGAGGCATCCGAAAAAATGCTGGAACTTTTGATGAACCAGAGGAATACCACCAAGATCCCTGCAGGGATCAGCGCAGATATACCTATTGCCAATAAGACCGGAGAGACTGATCAGGATCAGCATGATATGGCAATTGTTTATGGACCAAAAACAACATATATACTCTGTGTGATGTCTGAAGATTTTAAGAGTGCAGAGACAGCCATTGAAAATATACGTACCATATCCGGAGTCGTATATAATTATTTGAATTTTTAAAAATAATAAATACAAAATTATTGCTTGACCCTTATTATTTTTTGATATAAAATGAAATTAAATTAAAACAACAGAAGGGAGAAACTGAAAATGAACGTAGTACATACAGACAAGGCTCCGGCAGCAATCGGACCATATTCACAGGCTATTATTTTAAATGGAGTATTATTTACATCCGGACAGATTCCGGTAGATCCTTCTACAGGAGAAATCGCAGGAGAAACAATTGAGGCGCAGGCAGAGCAGGTAATGAAGAATCTTGCTGCAGTTGCTGAGGAAGCAGGCACAGATCTTGCAAATGCAGTAAAAACCACTTGTTTTCTTGCTGATATGGCAGATTTTGCAGCATTTAATGAAATATATGCAAAGTATTTTGTAAATAAACCGGCACGTTCCTGCGTAGCAGTAAAGACACTTCCGAAAAATGTTCTCTGCGAAGTAGAGATGATCGCAGCTATTGAGAAATAATAATCAAAAACGTAAGGGACAGTAACAGAAACAAGAGAAACCTTCAGAGAGAAAACTATCTGGGGGTTTCTTTTTATGCTGAAATCATGTATAATATCACTTTATAGTAATATTTGAAATCAGGAGGAAAAAAATACATGCGAGTCGATACGGATGACTTTGGCCGACCGTGCAGGTGCGGGAAGGAACATCACATAGAAGTAAAGGAAATTTTTATAGAATCAGGCGCTGTGGAGAAGCTTGAAGAGGCCATGTCAGATGGCTTTCTGAAAAAATACATCTCACCGCTGCTGATCTGTGATACCAATACAATGAAAGCAACCGAAGAGCTTATGGAGGATATTTATGACAGATGTCAGGTTCTGACTCTGGATGCAGAGGGACTCCATGCAGATGAACATGCGGTAGAGATCGTGGAAAATTATATGGAAGAAGACATAGATCTGATTCTGGCAGTCGGAAGCGGTACCATTCATGACATCAGCCGTTATCTGGCATTTCAGTATAAGGTTCCTTTTATTTCCGTTCCAACTGCAGCCAGTGTGGATGGATTCGTATCAAATGTTGCGGCAATGACCTGGAAGGGAATGAAAAAAACAGTTGAAGCAGCAGCGCCGATGGCTGTCTTTGCTGATACAGATATATTTGCACATGCACCGGAAAGGCTGACTGCTTCAGGTGTTTCAGATCTTTTAGGCAAATATATCTGCCTCACTGACTGGAAAATTGCCAATCTTCTTACAGAAGAATATATCTGCGGAGAGATCATTGAACTGGAAGAAAGAGCTTTGAAGACAGTGGTATCCAGCCTTAAGGAAATTGCGGCAGGGGATCCTGAGGAATGTGAGAAACTGATGTATGCACTGATACTTTCCGGTCTGGCTATGCAGATGATAGGAAATTCACGGCCGGCATCCTGTGCAGAGCACCATCTTTCTCATCTGTGGGAGATGGAAGTGATCAATCATCATCTGGATGCACTTCACGGAGAAAAAGTTTCTGTAGGGACTATGCTTGTGTTAAAAGAATATAAACGTCTTGCCTGTGCTATAAGAGAGAACAGATGCCGGGTAAAGCCTTATGAAGAAGAAACAGAACTTCTTGAAAAATATTTTGGAAGCAAAGGGATTCTGGATGGGATCAGAAAAGAAAATGATCCCGAGCCTCTTTTGGATATAAATCCCTCCCGGCTGGCAGACTGTCTGGGAAAGATTGCAGATCTGATCGATGAGCTGCCTCAGGAAGAAACTCTTTTTCATGAAATGGAGGCTGCAGGCTGTAAAAAAAGTGTGTATGATATCGGTCTGACAGATGATATTGTGCCGCTTAGTCTGGAGCTTGCACCTTATGTGCGGAGAAGACTCAGTTTCCTGAGAATCCGTAAAATGCTGGATGTGAAAGGAGAATGATCATGAGAGTTGGTATGGGATATGATGTACATAAGCTGACAGAGGGACGTGATCTGATTCTTGGTGGAGTGACAATACCGTGGGAGAAAGGTCTTCTGGGGCATTCTGATGCAGATGTGCTGATCCATGCAGTGATGGATGCACTTTTGGGAGCCGCTGCACTTGGAGATATCGGAAAACACTTTCCTGACACAGATCCTGCTTATAAGGGAATCTCCAGTTTGAAGCTTTTGGAGCATGTAATGTGTCTTCTTAAAAGAAATGGTTTTTCTGTAGGAAATGTGGATGCAGTAATCATTGCGCAGAAACCGAAGATGGCCCCGCATATTCCTCAAATGCGTAAAAATCTGGCAGAGGCAATGGGAATTCCGGAAGGCAGAGTCAATGTGAAAGCAACTACAGAAGAAGGTCTGGGCTTTACCGGAAGGGGAGAAGGCATTGCTTCCCAGGCTGTGTGTCTTTTGGAAGAGAAATAAAAGCTTTACACGGCACTACTTTGCTGTGAACGCAGTGAACCGTAAAATAAAAGTCCGAAAACGGATATTATATAAAAATCGGAGGAGAAAAATTATGAGGCTTTTTAATACCATGACACGGAGAAAAGAAGAATTCGTGCCTCTGGAAGAGGGAAAAGTTCGGATGTATGTGTGCGGTCCGACGGTTTATAATCTGATTCATATCGGAAATGCCCGACCTATGATCATTTTTGATACCGTACGCCGCTATATGGAGTATAAGGGATATGAAGTTAATTTTGTATCTAATTTTACAGATGTAGATGACAAGATAATAAAAAAAGCCATAGAAGAAGGCGTCAGTGCAGATGAAATTTCCAGCCGCTATATTGAAGAATGCAAAAAAGATATGGCAGGAATGAATGTAAAGCCGGCTACCACTCATCCGCAGGCTACGCAGGAAATCAATGGAATGATCGATATGATCCAGACGCTGATCGACAAAGGCTATGCATATCCGGCAGCAGATGGAACAGTGTATTTCCGGGTGAAGAAATTTAAAGAATATGGAAAGCTTTCTCATAAGAATCTGGACGATCTCCAGTCAGGTTTCCGTGCGCTGCAGGTTTCCGGTGAGGAACAGAAAGAAGATCCAATGGATTTTGTTCTCTGGAAACCTAAAAAAGAAGGAGAACCTTTCTGGACTTCTCCATGGTGTGACGGACGTCCGGGATGGCATATCGAATGTTCTGTAATGGCGAAAAAATATCTTGGAGAAGAAATCGATATCCATGCAGGCGGAGAAGACCTGATCTTTCCTCATCATGAAAATGAGATCGCGCAGAGTGAATGCTGCAACGGCAAAATATTTGCAAAATATTGGATGCATAATGGTTTCCTGAATATTGACAACCGTAAGATGTCCAAATCTCTTGGCAACTTCCGCACTGTCAGAGAAATCAGCCAGCAGTATGATCTGCAGGTGCTGAGATTCTTTATGCTGAACGCACATTACAGAAGTCCGCTGAATTTCAGTGCAGATCTTATGGATGCTGCCAGAAATTCTCTTGAACGTATTGTTGAAGGCGCAGCACGCTTAAAAGACCGTAAGGCTGCAAATACAAACATTATGACTGAGGAAGAAAAAGAACTTCTTCGGCAGGCAGATACATTCCGGGAAAAATTTGAAGGAGCTATGGATGACGATTTTAATACGGCAGATGCTCTGGCAGCAATTTTTGAACTTGTAAAATTTGCAAATACAAATGTGGATGAGGCAAGCAGCGGAGAATTTGCAGGAAATCTCCTTGACATGCTTGTAAAGCTTGCTGATGTATTGGGACTGATCGTTTTGAAAAAAGAAGAAGTTCTGGATTCCAGTATTGAAGAACTGATTGAGGAACGTCAGGCAGCCAGAAAAGCCAGGGACTTTGCAAAAGCCGATGAGATCCGTGATAAACTTCTTGAAATGGGAATCGAGCTGAAAGATACTCGTGAGGGAGTAAAATGGAAACGAATTTAAACGAGCTTAAGGAACTTTTCCATCTGAAGGATCAGGATATCAGAAGCTATTCTCCCTTGACACTGGCATATATTGGAGATGGGGTATATGAACTGGTTATCCGGACGATTCTTGTAAAAAAGGGGAATTGTCCTGTAAACCGACTGCATAAAAAAGCCAGCAGTCTGGTAAAAGCTGCTGCACAGTCGGGAATCATGGAAGTGATCGAGGAAAAACTGACGCCAGAAGAACTCAGTGTATATCGAAGAGGCAGAAACGCACATTCTCCTACTATGGCAAAACATGCTACTATGGCCGACTACCGCAGGGCAACAGGATTTGAGGCTTTGATAGGCTATTTGTATCTGAAAGAAGAATATACGCGAATGATTACATTGATACGCATGGGAATCAGGGAGGAAGATATATGAGTGAACAGGTAGAAGGAAGAAATGCAGTTCTTGAGGCATTTCGTTCCGGAAGATGTGTGGATAAGCTGTTTATACTGGATGGATGTCAGGATGGACCGGTCCGTACCATTGCCAGAGAAGCGCGAAAAAAAGATACGATCATCAATTATGTTTCTAAGGAACGGCTGGATCAGCTCAGTGAGACAAAGGCTCATCAGGGTGTGATCGCACAGGTGGCAGCTTATGAATATTCTACAGTAGAGGAAATTCTTGCAAAAGCAGAAGAGAAAGGGGAACCGCCTTTTCTGGTACTTTTGGATAATGTAGAGGATCCTCATAATCTGGGAGCGATTATCCGAACTGCTAATCTTGCAGGCGCCCACGGTGTTATCATTCCCAAAAGACGTTCGGTAGGTCTGACCTCTACAGTTGCAAAAA
>URWL01000099.1 GCA_900551465.1 uncultured Blautia sp.
AGCTTCTGAACCTCCTTTATAATATTGTAGACCGAATCTATATCGGGCGAATACCACACGTGGGTACAACAGCCCTGACCGGTGTGGGGATCTGTTTTCCTGTGATCACACTGATCACCGCTTTCACTTATCTTTTCGGAAATGGCGGAAGTCCTCTATGCTCCATGGAACGGGGACGGGGAAACAAAAAAGAGGCTGAATGCCTTATGGGAAATACCTTTTCCATGCTGATCCTGACAGGAGCGATTCTTATGCTTCTCGGATACCTGTTTTACCATCCGGTTCTCTATGCCTTTGGCGCCAGTGACATTACCTATCCCTATGCCCGGGACTATATACAGATTTATCTTCTTGGAACTCTTTTTGTAATGATCACTCTGGGAATGAACCCCTTTATTAACAGCCAGGGCTTCGGAAACATGGGGATGCTGACCATTCTGATCGGAGCGGTTCTGAATATTATTCTGGATCCTCTGTTTATTTTTGTGTTTCACATGGGTGTGAAGGGAGCCGCCACGGCAACCGTTCTTTCTCAGATGTGTTCTGCTCTGTGGGTTCTGAAATTTCTTACCGGAAAGAGAGCTGTCCTTCACTTAAAAAAAGACGCTATGCGATTAAAATGGGCGCGTGTTAGAAATATCATGTCTCTGGGGATTTCCGGATTCATGATGGCTTTCACCAACAGTCTGGTACAGATTTTCTGCAATGCCACCCTGCAGACCTGGGGAGGAGATCTTTATGTGGGAATCATGACCGTGTTGAATTCTATCCGGGAGATCACCACAACTCCTGTTAACGGCCTTACAAGCGGAGCTTCCCCTGTCATGAGTTTTAACTACGGCGAGAAGGCTTATCAGAGGGTAAAAAAGGCCATTGGTTTTGTTACAGGGCTCTGCGTAACCTATACTCTGGCCATATGGGGAATCCTGAAGTTATTTCCGGAATTTTTTATCCGGATCTTTAACAACCAGCCGGAGCTTATCGCCAAAGGCGTTCCGGCTCTTCACATCTACTTTTTCGGATTTTGCTTTATGGCTTTGCAGTTTGCCGGCCAAAGTGTATTCGTAGCTCTGGGAAAGGCCCGGTACGCCACCTTTTTCTCTATTTTCCGTAAAGTGATCATTGTGGTTCCCCTTACCGTACTTCTTCCTAATGTTGGAAATTTAGGCGTAGACGGTGTATTCTGGGCAGAGCCTGTCTCTAACCTCATCGGCGGCTGTGCCTGCTTCCTGACCATGCTGCTGACAATTCTTCCGGAACTGAATAAAACTGCTAAAACGAAGTAATCCAGACGGTTTCAGACACCGACTTAATCCTGACAAAAAAGAAGAGCCTACAGAGGCAGGTCCACATCTGTAAGCTCTTTTTCATTTTCAATTTCATATAAGACCACATCCTCCGGATGGGCTTTCAGCACTCTTTTTCCCCCTTTGTCCCCGGTAAGCTCCATCAGTCTGTCATAATACTTCCTGCTGAAAATACAGGGATTTCCCGGTTCGCCATTTTTTGCCACTGCTGCCATGCCTTTGCTGCTGCCCAAAAATCTGCGGATCAGTCCCTCCAGAGTTTCCACCCTTAACCAGGGCTGATCTGCCACCATAAAAAGGCAGGCATCCGCTTCCGGAAAAAGTCCAAGTTTCATGGAAGAAGAAATCCCCTCCTCCGGATGAGGATTTAATACAGTTTTTATACCAACTTTCTCTGCTTCAGCCATGATCTCCGGATACTGAGTAACCACTGCAACCGAAAGAATCTGCTCTTTCATTTTGTTCTGTACCAGAAGTGTCTTATGAAAAGCTCTTTGATACATAGGAATTCCTTCAACAGGATACATAAGCTTATTTTCTTCTCCAAATCTCCGGCTGTTTCCTGCAGCAAGGATCACGATTGCAAGCTTGTACGCCCTTTTGTGTTTCAGGCTTCCGGCAGCTGCATAAATTTTTTCTTTTTTCAGCTTTTCTATGATCCGGTCTGCTGCTTTTGGATCCTCCGGAACATCCGTCTTATTCAAAAACACTCTGTATTCCCGGTTTCCCACATTTTTACGAAGTCCTGAGGAGGAGCCTGCAATTTTTGCCACATCCTCTTCTGTCACCTTTTCCCGGATATCCTTTCCAAGAAAATCTGACGTTAATTCTGGTCTGTGACAGGTATCCAGAATTCTTTTTCCCAGACAGTCCAAACCTGTTACTCCAACAACCAGATCTGTCATTTCCGGTATCACCGGTTCCCAGTCTGCAGGAACCTTTAAAGGAAGGCGTTTTGCGCCGTCTGCTTCAATCAGAAGAATATCACACTCTTTTTGAAGAATCTGAAGTCTTTCCGTCGGAAGTCCCTGTATCTTACAGACAGAAGTTTCCTCTCTTCCGGTTCTGATATAGGAAGCATCGCCGCCTGCACCGAAACTTCTCTGACTTCTTCCATTTTTTCGTTCTTCAGGGATTCCTGCTACCGTATATCCGGTTCCCCTGAGATCTTCTCTCACCTTCTCCAGCTCTCCGTTTTCGGAAAAGGGTCGTTCCGGCTCATACTTCATATGAGTTGTAGTGGTAACAATCACCTTTTTCCCAAGTGAGACCAGCTCCTCTGTCAGCCGGAAAATCAGGCTTGTCTTGCCTCCTCCTCCCACAACAGAGATCACTTTGTTATTTTGGGGATCAATATCCAGAAGCTCCAGAATACTCATCTCTGCCTCCATCCATCAGCTGTAGCTTATGGAAGAACTCCCTCTGATAAAAGGATTTCCACCACGCTTCCTGCAATGCATCTCGCCTTGTCCGAAATGGTATTGCAGTTTTTTTTCTGTTCTTTTCTGGGGTCGATATCCGCAATCTTCATTCCCTGGAATACTTCATAGCCTTCCCGGATAATGCCGCGCAGCACCCCGGTCAGAGATGCAGTTACCGGAATTTCATGACCTTCTTCTGTCCGGATCACAGCAATCTCCTGACCCTTCTCTACCAGATCACTGATTTTTGCCTTATTATGGATCACTCCGGCTGCCGGAGAATGGATCACTCGCTCTTTTCCATAACCGCCGATCTCACCTGGAATCCCGGTATTAGGAATGGCCCAGCCTTCCTCGATGATCCTGCCAAGATCATGTCCTCTTTTTGTCTCGATCACATAATCGGCGTCTGCCCCGGCCAGAAATCCCGGTCCGAGGGCAATGGTCAAAGGCGCCATTTCCCGGCTGGTACCCATATTTTTTTTGGCCAGAATCCCGTCGATCACTGCATCCGGCTTTAAAGTACGGATCGCAGTTCCTTCTTCGTCCACCAGAAGAGGGATTTCTCCCAGCTTCCAGATCTCTTCACACTGATCCACATGATGGATACGATGGCTCAGGACTCCCTCCACAAACGCTTCTCCGTCATAAACGGCTTCACAGAAAGATACCTCTCTGCGGATGGCGCTTGGTTTTCTGCTTTCTAATATAAGAACCCGATAGCCGCAGCGGAAAAGCCGATGGATCACTCCACTGGCAAGATCCCCTCCGCCCCGGACAACCAGTATACTGTTCTGCGGCATAGCTTAAGCTCCTTCATTTTCCGCCGCATTTTCTTTCATAACTTTCTCTACGGCATTTACGATATTCTGATATCCCGTACAGCGGCACAGATTACCTGACATATGTTTTTTGATTGCCTCTCTTGTAAGGACTTCTCCTCTTTCCAGAAGTACGGTGGCTGACATTACAAACCCCGGAGTGCAGAAGCCGCACTGGATAGCGCCCTCCTCAATAAAAGCCTCCTGAATACGTGTCAGATCTCCATTTTTCTCAAGCCCTTCCAAGGTACGGATATTTTTTCCCTCTGCCCATACAGCCAGATAAATACAGGAATCTACGGTTTCGCCGTCAATGATGACTGTACATGCTCCACATTCTCCAACCTCACAGCCTTTTTTGACGGAAGTAAGTCCCAGACGGTTTCTCAGCATATCAAGAAGAGATTCTCTTGGATCTACATACTCCGCCACTTCTTTTCCGTTTACAATACATGTTACCAGAACTTTATCCCTGATCATTTTTTGTCACCTCCTGCAAGCTCTACGGTACGGATCAGCGCTCTTTTTGCAATTTCTCTGCCAATCTGAAGACGGAATTCCCTGGAGGCTCTCCAGGAATCTCTGGGACTGATCTCCTGACGAACGCTTTCTTCTATTGTCTGATACAGTTCTTCACTGACAGGTATTCCCTTTAAAGCAGCTTCTGTTTTTTCACACCGGAAAGGAACCGGAGCTGCTACGCCAAAGGTAATGCGTACATCTTCCAGGATATTTTTTTCTGTATCCACCCTGCTTACTACAGAACAGCTGAGGGTAGCGATATCCATAGCTTTACGCATAGAATACTTAATGTAATGACCATGATATCCCTGATATTCTTTCGCCGGAATAATCACATGTGTGAGAATCTCACCCCGTTTCAGATCCACACGACCCGGTCCCAGATAAAACTCTCTTACTGGAACCGTTCTTCCTCCGTTTCCATCTTCGATACAAAGAAGGGCATTCAGAGAAAATACTGTAGGCGCGCTGTCTGCGCTGACTGCACCATTGCAGATATTTCCTCCAATAGTACCGATATTGCGGATCTGAGGACCTCCAACCTGGTCTACTGCTTCTCCAAGAACCGGAATACACTCCTGTATAATGGGATCGTTTGTAATATGGGAAAAGGTCGTTCCCGCTCCAATATAAATATCTCCGTTATCTTTTTTGCTTACACCCTGTATTTCTTTAATATCACGGATACAGACAAGAGAAGTTCCCGCCATTTTTCCTTCCCGGATCTTAATCAGAACATCGCTTCCCCCAGAAATGATCCGGGTATCCGGATGCTCCTTCAGAAGAGCCGCCGCCTCGCCAACGGATTTTGCATTATAATAATTTTCAATATCATACATAAAACAGTTCCCCCTTTCAGATCAGTCCGGCTTTTTTGAATCCATCGATCAGTTTCTGAGGTGTGAGAGGATTCTCATTAAACGCCACGCCTGTTGCATGAAGAACTGCATTTCGGATGGCAGGTGCTCCCGGAATCGCAGGCGGTTCTCCAAGAGCCTTATTTCCATATGGTCCCTCAGGATCTTCAAGCTCCACAAAGTCTGCTTTGATGTCCGGTGTGTCCAGAGCTGTCATAAGTTTATAATCAAGAAGATTTCCGTTTAACATTCTTCCTGTTTTTTCATCCAGTACGATCTGCTCGCTGACTCCATATCCCATACCCATGGACATGCCTCCATGCACCTGCATTTCTGCCAGCTGGGGATTCAGAAGCTTTCCACTGTCATGGACATTAATGATATGGAGGATCTTAATAGTTCCCAGTTTCATATCCACTTCCACCTCTGCGAAACAGCAGCCGGAAGCAAGTGTATTTTTCTTTACCTGAGTAGAAACCTCTGCGGTAAGCACCGAGGAATTGGAAAGGCTGTAGTATGCCTCCTGGGCAACTGCCTCCAGAGAGATCGCCGCCTCGTCCCCTGCATAGATCCAGCCGTGATCCATAGACAGTTCTCTGGTCTCCTCCTCCGGAAGAAGTGTCTTTGCATAGGCAAGGATCTTATCATAAAGCTGTTCTGCGCACTGTTTTACTGCAGTTCCGGTAACAAAGGACTGTCTGGATGCATAGGCTCCTGTGTCGAACGGCGTTACATCTGTATCCTGCACGGTTACAATATGGATATTCTCCACATCCATATGAAGCGTTTCGGCAGCCATCTGAGAAAATACCGTATCTGCTCCCTGGCCGATTTCTGTAGCGCCGATCTGCATCTGTACGCTTCCATCCTGATTCATGGACAGACGGCAGCCTGCAATCTCCAGAGAAATCGGCCATACTCCTGTCTTGTAAGAAAAGACAGCGACACCCACGCCTCTTCGGATATGTCCGGTCTGATCTGCATATTCTTTTCTTTTCTCATCCCAGTGTATATATTGGGCGCCCTTTTCCAGACATTCAAAAATACCATTTGTGTTTGCAGCAATGGGCTTCAGGTATGCATCTTCATAATATCCATGGATCAGGTTTTTCTTTCGGAATTCCAGCGGATCCATATGGATCTCTTTTGCTATATCATCCATAAAGCACTCGATGGCAAAAGCAGCCTGTGGAATTCCATAAGCACGCATAGCGCCTGCTGTGGGGCTGTTGGTATAAATGGTATAGGCTTCCCCTCTTATATTCGGACAGGCGTACTGCAGTCTCCATGCAGTCAGTCCATTTGCAGCAATGGCATGTCCATGAGATGCATAGGCTCCCTGATTAGAGTATGCATTCATCTCTTTTGCAAGAAGACGTCCTTCCTTATCAACTCCTGCAGTCAGGTCGTATTCAATGGAATGACGAGTTCTGGTATTTCGGAAGGTTTCTTCTCTGGAAATATCCAGTTTCACCGGACGGCCTCCCACCTGCATCGTCAAAAAAGCATTCAGCGGCTCATACAGCACATCCTGCTTATTTCCGAAACCTCCGCCGATATAAGGTTTTATCACTCTTACCTTGCCCCAGGGAATACCCAGAGCCTGACCGATCACGCGCCTTACAATATGGGGAATCTGAGTGGAAGTAACTACCACAACCCTTCCCTTTTCCATATAAGCAAAGGAAATCGGATTTTCAATATGACAGTGCTGTACAATCGGAGTCTTATAGCTCCTTTTTATAACGGTTTCCGATTCTTCCAGACCCTTATCCACATCTCCGATAAAAAAGTTTGACCGCGCCAGTACGTTGTCTTTTTTATCAAAGTGAATGGGCGGATTGCTTCCATACATGGATTTCCGCGGATGGATCTCTACCGGATATTCTTCGTATTCCACCCTGATCAGCTTCAGCGCACGGGATGCGGTCACTTCATCCTCTGCCACTACTGCTGCAATATCGTCTCCGTAATAGCGGATACGTCCGGTAAGAATATTTCTGTCTGCTATGTCCTGATGAGCCGGTTCTACAGACCACGGATGTCCCGGTGTCGGATAGCAGTGATCCGGTACGTCTTTAAAGGTGACTACCTTTACCACTCCCGGAAGTGCTTCCGCCTCACTGGTATCAATGGATGTAACAA
>URWL01000100.1 GCA_900551465.1 uncultured Blautia sp.
TGGAACAAATGGAAAACAGGGAGCTACAGGCATTTTATCTGGAACAGGGCTATGAAAAGGCGCTGTCGTCAGAAATCACCGGTTATCTGAAAAAAACAGGAATAAATCATGCACAGGCAGTCGTAGATATAGAAGGAGAGCAGATATTTTTAAAACTGACTGTAAGCATAAATCTGACGGAGGAACAGGAAGGAGGGATCCGCCATGGACTCCAGGAGAACTTCGGGATCACAGAGGAAAACTGTCAGATCTTTTTTGAAGGGGATGACGGGGCAGCAGTGGACGATGCTTCTTCTTCTGGGACTTCTTCTGACAGTGATCTCTCTTCCTGTATCAGACAGTAAAAAGGAAAAAAGAACAAGGAGCGGGATATTGGAAGAGGCAGAAGAAGATATAACAGACCGAACAGAACTGGAGGCGAAGCTGGAATCCATCCTGGAAAATACAGAAGGCGCCGGACAGGTGCAGGTACTTCTGATGACCGGACAGCAGCAGGGGTTTTACGGATCCGGAAAGATAGAGGTAACCGGTGTGCTTATTTCAGCAGAAGGAGCAGATGATCCTGTTATTGTACGGAACATTCAGCAGGCAGTCATGGCATTATTTCAGATTGAAGCCCATAAAATTAAAATAATGAAAATGAAATGAGGAGAGTAAAGTGAAAAAGATCATGAAGAAAAATCAGGTGATCATCACCTCGCTGGCGATCCTGATCGCAGTTGCAGGTTATCTGAACTTTGCAGATGTGGATCTGGGCTTTAAAGATCAGGAGGCAAGTACAGACAGCAGCAGTATCCTGGAAGAGACAGAGTACGATATTACAGATGAAACAGCCCTTCTGGATGAGAACGGGGCAAATGGCGCTGAGGAGCTTGAAACCACAGGTACTCCAGGAGAAGCCGTACTTACAGGGGCTACAGATTTTGCCGCTCAGGCAAGACTTTCAAGAGAGCAGATACGTTCCCAGAATAAGGCAGATCTTCAGGAGATCATAGGAAATGCAGATATCAGTGAAGAGAAGAAGCAGGAAGCTATCAGTACCATGGTTTCTATGACAGAACTTACAGAAAAAGAGGCGGCGGCAGAGCTTCTTCTGGAGGCAAAAGGATTTGAAAATGTGATCGTGAACCTGACCGGAGAAACAGCGGATGTTGTTGTGCCGGATGCAGATCTTGAAGATTCCAGACGGGCTCAGATTGAGGATATCGTCAAACGTAAGACAGGGATCGCGGCAGAAAATATTGTGATCACACCGTTAAACGGATCTTCTGAAGAAATTTCCGGAGCGGAGGAGCAGGTGACAGAGGAGGAGACCCCGGCAGAGGAAACGAATGCGGATACAATAGAAGAACCGACGATTGAAACAGAAGGGATTTATGACTGACAGACAGGTGTTTTTTTGGAGGGAGGCTGTGTTTTTCGCCTCCCTCCTCTTGACATTGCCTCCTTTTGTATACTAGAATGTGTTTGTTGTGCAAAAGAACGTAAAATATCATGAAACAGAAAAAATAACAGGAGGCTTTAACGTGTCCAAGTATGCGAAAGAGATAGAAAAAAGAAGAACCTTTGCCATTATTTCCCACCCGGATGCCGGTAAGACGACTCTTACAGAGAAGTTCCTTCTTTATGGAGGAGCGATCAATCTGGCAGGAAGTGTAAAGGGAAAGGCAACTGCCCGCCATGCGGTTTCTGACTGGATGGAGATCGAAAAGGAGAGAGGTATCTCTGTTACTTCCTCTGTACTTCAGTTCCACTATGACGGTTACTGTATCAACATTCTGGATACTCCGGGACATCAGGATTTCTCTGAGGATACCTACCGTACATTGATGGCGGCAGATTCAGCAGTGATGGTGATTGACGGAAGCAAGGGTGTAGAGGCACAGACAAGGAAGCTGTTTAAAGTCTGTGTAATGCGCCATATTCCGATTTTTACATTTATCAACAAAATGGACAGAGATGCAAACGATACTTTTGATCTTCTTGACGAAATCGAGAAAGAGCTTGGGATTGCTACATGTCCCATCAACTGGCCTATCGGTTCCGGTAAAAAATTCCGTGGAGTGTACGACAGAAATACCCATAAGGTACTTACTTTTTCTGATACTCAGAAAGGAACAAAAGAAGGCAGCATAGAAGAAATCGACATAGATGATCCACATCTGGATGAGATCGTGGATGAAGAACAGAAAGAACAGCTGATGGAAGAAATTGAGCTGCTGGACGGAGCCAGCGCAGACTTCGATCAGGAGCTGGTAAGCAAAGGAGAACTGACACCGGTATTTTTCGGTTCTGCTCTTACCAATTTCGGTGTGGAAACATTCCTGGAGCATTTTCTGTCAATGACCTCTTCCCCTTTGCCGCGAAAAGCAGAGGATCAGGAGATCGATCCTATGTCTGATGATTTTTCAGCCTTTGTATTTAAGATCCAGGCAAATATGAATAAAGCACATCGTGACAGGATTGCCTTTATGCGCATCTGTTCCGGTAAGTTTGATGCTTCACAGGAGGTTTATCATGTACAGGGAGACAAGAAGATGCGTCTTCTCCAGCCGCAGCAGATGATGGCGGAATCCCGTCATGTTGTAGACGAAGCTTATGCAGGAGATATTATCGGTGTATTCGATCCGGGTATTTTTTCTATCGGAGATACTATCTGCTCTCCAGGCAATAAATTTGCCTTTGAGGGGATCCCTACCTTTGCTCCGGAGCATTTTGCAAGAGTCCGCCAGATTGATACCATGAAGCGTAAACAGTTTGTAAAAGGAATCAACCAGATCGCACAGGAAGGCGCCATCCAGATCTTCCAGGAATTTAATACGGGTATGGAGGAGATCATTGTAGGCGTTGTAGGTGTCCTGCAGTTTGACGTCCTGAAATACCGATTGGAAAATGAATATAATGTGGAAATCCGTCTGGAAAATCTGCCTTATGAACACATCCGCTGGATCGCAAATAAAGAAGAAGTGGACGTAGCTAAGATCACAGGTACTTCAGATATGAAGAAGGTAACAGACCTTAAGGGAAATCCATTGCTGCTGTTTGTCAACGCATGGAGTGTGGGCATGACACAGGATCGTAATCCGGATCTGGTGCTGACTGAATTCAGTAAATAAAATACTTTTATTTTCTGTGGAAATTTGATATACTAATCCTATGAATGTAGATGGATTTCTGAGAACAGGAATGTCCATAATAAGAGCAACGAATCGTTACTGTAATGAAGTAAACAGTAACAATGAATCAGATTCTGGATCCTTAGGAGGAGTTAATATGGCAGAAAAAAGAACAACTTATAAAATACAGGATGTCGGAGGGATCGGTGAAGTGAAGATCGCAGATGAGGTGGTAACGATCATTGCAGGTCTGGCTGCCACTGAGGTGGAAGGCGTTGCTTCCATGGGCGGCAATATCACCAATGAACTGGTGGGCAAGCTGGGAATGAAAAACCTGTCCAAAGGCGTAAAAGTAACAATCCTGGAGGGTGTTGTTACCGTGGATCTGACACTGAATATTGATTTTGGAAAGAATATCCTGGATGTCAGCAGAATGGTTCAGGACAAAGTCAAGACATCTATTGAAAATATGACAGGCCTTGAAGTTGCAGATGTAAATATCCGCATTGCAGGCGTAGATATGGAGAATGAAAAAGGAAAGTAAACCTTTCCTTTTTTCTTTATGAGGAGGAATTATGCGAAGACACGAACAGAGAGAGCATATCTTTAAGCTGCTGTTTATGACACAGTTTAATGAAGAAGGAGAGATGCCGGAGCAGCTTTCACTTTACTTTGATACTCTTGAGGAGATGACTGAAGATGAGCAGTCGGATATGAAGCAGAAGTACGATCATATCCTTGAAAAACTCCCTGAGATCGATCAGGAACTGAATGAGTACAGCCAGGGATGGAAGACCAGCCGTATGAACAGAGTGGATCTGACGGCACTTCGTCTGGCAGTTTATGAAATGAAATTCGACGATGATATTCCGGTGGGAGTTGCCATCAACGAGGCAGTAGAGATCGCCAAGCTTTTTGGCGGGGAAGATTCGGGCTCGTTTGTAAACGGCATACTTGGCAGGATCGCAAGTGGAAATAAAACTCCCGGTACAGTAAAAAGACCACAGCGTCCGGCACATCAGGCAAAGCATATTATTCTGTCAAAAAAAGATCAGAAGAAAAAAGAAGCACCGGGATCTGAAGAAAGCAAGAACTGAAAATGAAAACAGTATATTCAGTAGGACAGGTAAACCGATATGTAAAAAATATGTTTGTTCAGGATTTTGTTCTGAAGAAGATATATGTGAAGGGAGAAGTGTCCAACTGTAAATATCATCCCAGCGGTCATATTTATTTTTCTCTGAAAGATGAAACAGGAGTTCTTTCCTGTGTGATGTTTGCAGGGCACAGAAGAGGTCTGGCTTTTCGAATGAAAGACGGAGACCAGGTGGTGGCAGGCGGAGCTGTTGACGTTTATGAAAGAGACGGGCGTTATCAGCTTTATGCCAGGGAGATTACCCAGGAAGGATCAGGCGTTCTCTATGAACGCTTTCTTGCCCTCAAGAGCGAACTGGAAGAAATGGGGATGTTTGCCCAGGAATATAAACAGCCCATTCCAAGATTTATAAAAAAACTGGGAGTGGTGACAGCGCCTACAGGAGCTGCTGTTCAGGATATACGGAACATATCCCTTAGAAGAGATCCCTATCTTCAGATCATTCTGTACCCTGCTTTGGTACAGGGAGAGGGTGCTGCAGACAGTATTGTAAAGGGAATACAGATGCTTGACCGCTATGGCGTGGATGTGATCATTGCGGGCCGAGGGGGCGGATCCATGGAAGATCTCTGGGCCTTTAATGAAGAGAAAGTAGCCAGAGCCATTTTTGAATGCAGGACACCTCTGATCTCTGCAGTGGGGCATGAGACGGATTTTACCATTGCTGATTTTGTGGCCGATCTGCGGGCTCCTACACCTTCTGCAGCAGCGGAACTGGCAGTAGAAAACCGCAGAAAGATAATGGAAACGGCAGAAGGATACCGGGAGCGTCTCAGAAGAGGGATGCAGGCAAGAATCGACCTGTACAATCTCAGGCTGGAACAGGAAAAACTGCGGTTTCAGTATCTCAGCCCGGAAAGCCGTCTGAGAGAAAAGCGCCAGATGCTGCTGGATTATGAAAATGCTGTCCGCGGGGCAATGGAATGGAAGATCCGGGAGAACAGACACAGGCTTGGAATTTTTCTGGAGAGATATAAAGGACTGTCTCCTCTTGGAAAACTGAATCAGGGATATGCCTTTGTTTCAGACCAAAAAGGCTGTGCCGTGAAGTCTGTTTCACAGGCCGGACCTGGCGAAATGCTGGATATTTCTGTGACAGACGGGGTGATCGAAGCCCGGATCACAGGATCCAGAAAGGAAAAATGGAATATATGACAGACACAGCTGATCAGGAAAGAATGCTTCAGGAGGAGCAGACACTGGAAGAAGCTTTTGCAAAGCTTGAGGAACTGGCACAGAAGCTTGAAGACAGTGAGACTTCCCTGGAGGATTCCTTTCGTTTTTATAAAAAGGGAATGGAGCTTTTGAAATACTGCAGCCAGAAGCTGGATACAGTAGAAAAAAAGATGCTCCAGATGGATGAAGATGGAACATTACGGGAATTTTAAAGAAGAACTGAAGCAAAAGACCGATCATGCAGAAAAGGTGATCCGTTTATGGCTTCCAAAAGAAGAGGGATTTGCGAAGACTATGGCAGAAGCCATGAATTACAGCATGTGTGCAGGCGGCAAACGTCTGAGACCAGTTCTTCTTCTTGAAACACTCCGTCTTTTCGGCGGAGATGAAAAGCTGGCAGAACCATTTATGGCAGGGATAGAGATGATCCATACCCATTCTCTGATTCATGATGATCTTCCGGCTATTGATAATGATGACTACAGAAGAGGACGCCTGACGACTCATAAAGTATATGGAGAAGCGATGGGGGTTCTGGGCGGAGCGGCTCTTTTAAATTACGCTTACGAAACCATGTTCCGGGCGTTTGAACTGGCGCCGGGAAATGAACGGGTGATCCGGGCGGTTCGTATTATGGCAGAAAAAACAGGCATATACGGAATGCTTGGCGGTCAGAGCGTAGATGTGGAAAATGACGGGAAACCATTGACAAAAGAATTGCTTGATTATATTTATGAGCATAAGACCGCCGCTCTTCTGGAGGCATCTATGATGACCGGGGCAGTGCTGGGCGGAGCGGAAAAAGAAGAGCTTGCCCTTGTAGAAAGTGCAGCTTCTAATATTGGACTGGCATTTCAGATCCGTGATGATATCCTGGATGTGACAGCTACAAGCCAGGAGCTTGGAAAGCCGGTACACAGTGATGAAAAGAACAATAAAGTTACATATGTGACGCTTTTTGGTATAGAAGAGGCGGCACGCCAGGCAGAGGAGCTTTCTGCCCGGGCTGTTGCATATCTGGAAAAGCTGAACAGAAAAAATGAATTCCTGATGGCCCTCATAAAGGAGATGGCAGGCCGAAGGAAGTAAGAGAGGAATACGGAGGATGTTGGAAAAGATCAATAAGCCAAATGACATTCATAAGATCGCACTGGCAGATTTTCCAGAACTGGCAGCAGAGATCCGGCAGTTTCTGATCCGGTCTGTAAGCCATACAGGCGGTCATCTGGCATCAAATCTGGGTGTTGTAGAGCTGACTCTTGCCCTTCATAACGTTCTGGATCTTCCACAGGATAAAATTATCTGGGATGTGGGGCATCAGGCATATACACATAAAATACTTACGGGAAGAAAAGACGGCTTTGCCAATCTTCGGAAAGAAGGCGGCATGAGCGGATTTCCAAAAAGAAAGGAAAGCGACTGTGATTCCTTTGATGCAGGCCACAGCTCAAATTCCATTTCCGCAGGTCTTGGATATGTACGTGCAAGAGACCTTCAAGGCCAGAATTACCGGGTAGTGTCTGTGATCGGAGATGGTTCTCTGACAGGAGGCATGGCCTATGAGGCTATGAATAATGCAGCAGAGCTGAAGACGAATTTTATTATTGTATTGAATGACAATAAT
>URWL01000101.1 GCA_900551465.1 uncultured Blautia sp.
TAGACCGACAGCTTTACAGTGCGGTTAAAAATTCTACCAGACAAAAGCATATACCGCTTAATTCCTACGTTTCTTTAAGTGAAGAAGAAGAGACAGGAGCTCTTGAAGGATTATGGTCAGAGAATCCGGAAGCACTTGTTATTGACAGAGAAAATACCGGACTTTTGGAAAAGAGAATAAGTAAAGCTTTAAGCCCTATGGAAAATAGAGTGCTTGATCTTTATCTTCGTGGTTATGGCTATGTTCAGATTGCAGAGATGATGGGGAAAAAGCCGAAATCAATTGATAATGCCCTTCAGAGGATACGAATGAAGATCAGAGATTATATTGAAAGTCTGCAAGTATAAGATTACCCTTTCTTTTTCGCACAAAAAGTAGTACAATGATATAAGATTATTTGTTTAAAATATCATAATGACCATCCGGTCAGAGATGAAAGGAGCAGTATATTATGGCAAAGGTAAACAAATACTGGGGACTGGTAGCAGTTGGAGCAGCAGCTGCGGCAGCTGCAGGAGCAGTAGCAGCATTGGTGCTGAAGAAAAAAAGGATCAGTGAATTCGAAGATTTTGATGAAGATTTTGATGACTTTGAATTCCCGGAAGAGACTGCTGAGGACCTGAAAAAAGAAGAATCAGAGGCTTTTGCATCCTGGGAAGAGGAGACAGAAGAAACTGCAGAGGAGACTGCTGAAAAAGCAGAGGAAACAGAAGAACCTGTGGAAGAAGCTGCAGAGGAAGCAGAGAAACCGGAAGAAGTTACGGAAGAACCTGTAAACGAAGCTGCTGAAGAAGATACAGAGGAGAGCAAGTAATTTCATAAAAGCAAAAAAAGGACTGTTGTAACCTGACGATTCAGGGATTTCAACAGTCTTTTTTTGTTTTAAAAAACAAATAAATTGAAAAAATATTGCCCACAAATAATGCCACTTATTGTAGAAAATAGTTTATTGTTGTAAAAAGATAAAGAGATTTTGTTTGCGGGAAGGATAAGAAAAATATGTATTGTGAAAAATGTGGAACTAAAAATGATAATGATGCACAGTATTGCTGGAAATGTGGAGAAAAGATGTCATCTGATGGTAGTCTGCAGGCGGGAAATGATGACACAATAGTTTGGGACACGCCAAGTCTGCCAAATCCGTCAAATACAGAAACCGGAAAAAATAAGGTAATGTGGATCGTCAGTATCTCTGTAACAGCCGCTATTTTTCTGGTGACAGCAGTTATTTTGTGGTTTTTGATCAGACCAGAATCAGGGGACGAATCAGAAATTTTGGTAAATCCAAATAAAACGACAGTAAAAGAGGCACAGAAACAAAGAGAGCAGGATGAAACAGATAGAAAGACAGAAAAACAGGAAATAGAAGTTTATGAAAAAGAGGAGACTCCAGAAATTTTTCCCGATAATGATAAGGCTCCGGTAAAAACCGCTGAACAAGGACCTTACGCTACAGAACAGCGTTCTTATGAAGAAAGCAGTTTTCAGACAACGAAAAAGACTACGGCAGCCCTTTGTGCCGGTAGTCCGGATTTAGCATCTCTGAGGGAAATTCCAGTGATTGCCGCTAATGCAACCTCAACAATCTCGCAGGCAAAGACAAACAATAATGCAATGCTTCTGTTTGATAAAAAAGAAGATACAAGCTGGCAGGAAGGAGTATCTGGATATGGTATCAATGAGTCGGTAAGTTTTAGTTTTGACGATCATTATAAAGTGAAATATATTGCTTTTAAGCTAGGAAACTGGAAAAATGATAAATATTATTTTGGGAATGCGAAACCAAAAACAATGACTCTTGTTTTTGGGGATTATACAGGTCAGGTAACGTTTACCGGAGAAAGAAAAATTGAATGGGTAGAGGTAGAACCTTCTGTAAATGCTGACAGTATGCGTCTGGAAATCAACGATGTATATCCAGGAACGAACTGGGAGGATACCTGTATAACAGAAGTGACGGTTTATGGGGAGTGAGCGGAAAAATATGAAAAAGGAAAAAAATAGAAGCAGATCAGGAGGTCTATGGGGACTTCTGTTTATAAGTCTTCTCTGTGTAATTATAGCTCTGATACTTTTGTGCTTGCTGTGTCTGAAGATAAAAAATGAACTCAGGCAGGAACAGCAGGCTCTTGTCAGGGAACAGGAGCGTTTGACAGAAAAAATAGAACGTCTGGAAGCAGAAATAAAAGTTCTGGATGAAAAAAATTCCAAACAGGAAACACAACAGAGGCCTTCTGAGACTCAGGCATCGGAGGAATCTGGACTGGATGAAAATTTGCCGGTTCAGGAATCAGAAATGTCTTCGGATACTTTGGAAGAAAATGCGATGATAGGACCTCCGGCAAATAAAACAGTCTCTGTTGACAGTATGGAAATTGGACAGGTAATTAGTGCAGAACAGGTGGCCGGAAAGGCAGAAGATTTTTTTAAAGCCTATGAGATAGTGGAGGGAGATGATGTTTACAACAGGATCAACGGAAGATCCTATTATGCAAATGATAATATAGGTCTTTCGGATCTTCGTTATCTGAAAATGGCACATTATAATTTTGAACATCAGGTACAGATAGGCGAAATGATCGTAAATGCTCAGATTAGTAATGATGTGCTGAATATTTTTAAGGAGCTGTTTGAAGCAGAATATGAGATTCAATCTATGCGTCTGATCGATGATTATTGGACCGGAGATGGAGATTCTTCTGACAGTAATTCCATTGATAATAATAATACATCTGCTTTCTGCTACAGGGAGATTACCGGAGGCGGAAGACTGTCCAACCATGCTTTTGGAAGAGCCATTGACATCAATCCTCAGCAAAATCCTTATGTTTGGAATTCTGCAGGTCAGCTGCAGTGGAGCCATGAAAATGCATCGCCTTATATTGACCGGAATTGCGGAGATCCACATGTCATTGTACAGAATGATATCTGCTGCAATATTTTTGCAAAATATGGATTCAGCTGGGGAGGTCTGTGGTCAGATCCCATAGATTATCAGCATTTTGAAAAAGAGAACCAGGGGTGATGATATGCTTTCAGAAGAACTGACCAACCGTCTTGTACAGGAGATTAAAAGATTTCTCCTGGCAGATGCCATGCTTTTAAGCCGTGCATCAGATGAACAGCTGATGAGACGGATCGCGGATATAGCTGATCATAAAAGCGGGAATATCAGGATGACGCCTCAAGAACGTGGAAGGATAGTAAGACTTGTATTCAGTTCTATCCGAGGACTGGGAATTCTGGATGAGATCCTGGCTGATGACAGTATCACAGAGGTGATGATCAACGGCCCGGATCATATTTTTGTGGAACATGGCGGACGCCTTTATCGTTTAAATAAAAGATTTGATAATGAACGTCATCTGGAGGATATTATTCAGAAAATCGTGGGAAAAGCAGGAAAGGAAGTAAATCAGGCAAATCCTATTGTGGATACCAGGCTTCCTGACGGTTCTCGTGTAAATGTTGTACTTCCTCCTATTTCATTATCTGGTCCTATTGTAACAATACGAAAGTTTTCAAAAAAACCTATGACAGTTGAACAGCTTTTGCAATATGATTCTCTTACCAGAGAAGCAGCTGCTTTTCTGGAGAAACTGGTGCGGGCCAAATATAATATTTTTATCAGCGGAGGGACGGGTTCCGGAAAAACGACTTTTTTGAATGCATTATCAAATTTTATTCCTAAGGATGAACGAATCATAACAATTGAAGACTCTGCGGAGCTTCAGATTAAAAATATTGAAAATCTGGTGAGTCTGGAGACAAGAAATGCCAATACTTCTGGAAAGGGAGAAGTATCCATACGTGATCTGATTAGATCTGCATTACGTATGAGACCAGAACGTATTGTAGTAGGAGAAGTTCGTGGAGAAGAGGCTTTGGACATGCTTCAGGCTATGAATACGGGACATGACGGCTCGCTATCTACCGGACATGCCAACTCTACACGTGATATGTTAAGCCGTCTGGAAACGATGGTGCTTCAGGGAAATGCAGGTCTTCCTCTTCCGGCAATCCGTCAGCAGATAGCATCTGCACTGGATATTATTATACATTTGTCACGTCTGAGAGATAAATCCAGACGCACCATGGAGATTACAGAGGTTCTTGGATATGAAAATGGAGAAATTCAGTTGAATCCCTTGTTTACATTTAAGGAAACGGAAGGAAGTACGCTGGATAAAGTAGAAGGACGGCTGGTAAGAACGGGGAATCCTCTGGTGAATGACTACAAACTCAGGCTTCAAGGATTAAATTCCAGAATATAGAGGCAGTTATGAAAAAAGAAAGAAATATAAAAAAAGAAGAAGTGAAAGTCAGGAAGGTAAAAAAGCAAAAAGTAAAAAAGAAAAAGATCAAAAAAAAATATGTACCGGAGCAGGCACTTTTTGGAAAAGCGGATGACTATTATATCTATCACCTGAATCTTCCGGAACGGATCAGTGGTATAGCTATGGGATTTTTTTCTGGCTTTTTTGTGGGTATGGTTTTTTTTCGGAGTTTTTTGATCGCTGTGACAGCAGGAGCTGTTTGTGTGATACCCGGGAGCCGGAAATATAAGGACTATTTAAAGGAAAAAAGAAAACAGAATCTTCTGCTTCAGTTTCGGGATATGATGGAATCTTTATCAGCCTCCTATTCTGCCGGTAAAAATACCCAGGGAGCTTTTCAGGATGCCTGTGCAGATTTAATCGCTATATATGGAGAAAAAGCAGATATGGTCCATGAACTGAAACTGATTGTAAGTGGCTTATATAATGGACAGAATATTGACGATATGCTGACAAACTTTGCACTTAGGAGCCATCTTGATGATATCGAAAGCTTTGCAACAATCTTTGAGGTGTCAAACCGATACGGCGGAAATCTGAAAAAGGTCGTTGGGGAAACCAGACAGATCATCAATGAAAAAATAGAAACAGAACTGGAGATCCGTACAATCTTGACTGCAAATAAAAATGATCTGAATATTATGATCATTATGCCGGTGGTAATTATGCTGATGCTGAGTGGAATGGGTGATATGTCTATTATACAAAATACACCGGTAAATGTAGTTGTGAAGATCGTGGCACTGGCCTTATTTGGAATTGCCTACTATATGGGAAGAAAAATCGTGGATATTCGGATATAGGAGAAAAGAGCAGTGGGAATATTTCAACTGATACTGCTGACAGTCAGTACGCCTCTGGCGTTGATATGGCTGTTTCTTGCAGCTGCAAATGGAAAAAAATACAAAGAATACACAGAAAGCGCCTTTGCAAAAGAATTTCAGATGAGTGATCTTTTCTGTGTGGGATTTTCTGTTATGGAGATCTTACATATCAATACAAAAAGCCGCAGCGCGCAGATGAAGATAAAGGAAATTGCAGAGATAAAAGGGAAACGGTATGCAGAGTATTATTATTTTATCCTTCTTGGCGCCAAGACTACTTATATTTTTACTATGGTTGTGTTTGTATGTCTTCTGGCGGTATTGGCAGACAGTGTGGAAGCGCTTCTTTTTGGGATTCTGCTGGGAGGACTGGCAATTGTCTATCTGGATCTGACTCTTCAGGATAAACTGACAGCCCGCAGACAGGAGCTGGTATTAGATCTGCCGCAGGTATTGTCAAAACTTACATTGCTGGTAAATTCCGGAATGGTTCTCAGGGAGGCATGGAAACGGGTTTCTGTGACAGGTGACAGAGTGCTGTATAAAGAAATGCAGAATACCAGTCTGGAAATAGAAAATGGTGTGATGGAAGCAGATGCTTACCGTAATTTTGCCGATCGCTGCAATGTAAAGGAGATACGTAAGTTTGCGTCGCTTATCATACAGAATCTAAAAAAGGGAAATGAGGAGCTTGCCTATTTTTTGAAGGATCTTTCTGATGAAATGTGGGAAGTAAAGAAAAACGAGGTGAAACAAAAGGGGGAAAAAGCCAATTCCAGGCTTCTTCTTCCCATGATGCTGATCTTTATCGGGATTCTTTTGATGATCCTGGTTCCTGTATTTCAGCAGATGGGATAATAAGCGGCACAAACTGCCGGTTTATTATAAAAAAGACAGATACAAAGGAGGACATGGAAATGATGAAAAAAATTGACAGAATGTGGATAGGGATCCAGAATCGTATGCGTAACTTCTGGGAGGACTTCAAAACAGAAGAGAAAGGCGCGGCAGAGATTGTGGCGATTATACTGATCATCGTAGTTGTGATTGCAGCGGCTCTGGTATTTAAAGATAAGATTGGCAAGATTGTAGAAAACACATTGAATCAGGCTAATAAGTTTGCAACTGAAACATTGCCAAAATGAAAAAAACAGGCAGCAGTGACCAAAGAGGCGCAGTCATGGTGGAGGCAGCCATTTATTTTCCTATAACCATAGCGATTGTTATGGTGGTAATTTATTTTGGATTATTTAAAATGCAGGAAAGCTACTTTTTCTTTCAGGTAGAAAGAGCAGCCCTGGAGATTGCCAGAGAAACTGCGTATCCAGGCTATGACAGCTTTACACCGGAAACGCCTATGACCAATACCCGTGTGGACTTTGGATGGGAGGAAGGTCCTTCAGAAAATCAGGTGAAACAATATTTTGCTTCCTATAAAGGAACTGCGTCTAATATATATCGCTGGGGAGTGGATGGCAAAGCAAAAAAGAGAATCTCCGATTATCAGGAGGCTTTGCGAAAAAACAGCGCCATGTTTTCCCTGGGGAGGACAGAAGCCTATGTGGGAGTGGAGAACTCGCTGCTTAGCAAGGCAGTCCGCGCGGAATTAAAGTATGTGATTCCTATGCCGGGGATCATTAAGCTTTTAGGAGTGACAGAGGATGTGACGATCTATTCTGCCGCATATCAGCCCATAATGAATACGACTGATTTTGTACGGAATGTAGATCTTGCCTGGGATATGGGGAACTTTTTATTGGAAAAATTTGATAAAGACGGAAAAACACAAAAAATAGGAGAGGCTTTTGATCAGGTCAGCAATCTCTTATTTTAAGCAGATAATTGTGAAATTCGTGAAAGGAGAGGA
>URWL01000102.1 GCA_900551465.1 uncultured Blautia sp.
TTTTGCACCTATAGGAAAGTATCTGGTGGCCGTTACCAATTCCACAGTCCATTATTACGATCTGGAAACAGGAGAGCCTCTTGAGGATGCGGCAGCCCTGACAGAGCAGCTTACAAAAGACGAAGGCCATCTTGAGCTTACCAGTACAACTTCCTATCCTCTTGTATTTTCAAAGGGTGAAGAGGAGGACTGCCTTCTCTATGCAGAGGAGGGCGGTGTTTACCGTTACTCCTTTAAGGGAAGTGTAGTGGAAGAGCTGATTGACGGAAATCTGAACAGTCTTTCTTCTCCTGATATTTCTCTTGTGGCAATGAGCCGGGATCAGGACGGAAACTTCTATGTGGCAGTTCAGGACAGCTCCGCAGATATGGGCCATATGGGAAGGATTTTAAAGTATACCTATTCTCCGGATACTCCGGCAGAGCCTGATACAGAGCTTACCGTATATTCTCTTTTGGACAATTCTTATATTCGTCAGGTGGCAGCTGTTTTCCAGAAGAAATATCCGGATATTTATCTGAACCTGGAAGTAGGCATGACAGGGGAAGACGGAATGACAACTACAGACGCCCTGAAAACACTGAATACGGAAATTATGGCAGGGAATGGACCGGATGTGATGATTTTGGACGGTATTCCGGAAAATACTTATATAGAAAAGGGCATGCTTGCAGATATCAGCAGTATCCTGGATAAAGCAGAAGAGGAGGGTGGAATTCTGGACAATATCAGGAAGCCTTATCAGCAGGAAGACGGCAGCCAGTATGTAATGCCTCTGAGATTCAGTATTCCTCTGCTCCAGGGAAACAAAGAGGATGTGGAAAAAGCAGGAGACATTGTTTCCATGGCAGATATGCTGGAAAGCTATCAGTCGGAATACACGGAAATGAATATGCCTCTTTCTCTTATGGGAGCAGGACCGGAGGGATTTTTAAGAGCCTTTGCAGATGTAAGCGCTCCTGCATGGCAGAAGGAGGACAGTTCTCTTAATGAGGAGGCAGTCACCGAATATCTGAAGCAGGCCGGCCGAATCTATGCCGCAGGAAAAGAAAGTATGGATTATATTAAAGAAATGGCAGGAGATTATGTTTACAGCCTCAGTGATCTGCCTATTTTAAGTAATGTCACCGGTTCCGTGATGACTCTTCTGGGAGGATATGTAAAGATGTCTGCAGGCAGACTGGCTTCCCCGGAAGACCTTGCACATATATACAGTCTGGAGCAGAAAATGGGAAACATCATTCACAGCTTATGGAACGGACAGGCACAGAACTGTTTTATTCCGGTTCAGACAGTAGGAATCAGCGCCAAAGCAGGACAGATGGAGGCGGCTGAAAAGCTGGTGGAATTTTTGTTTACAAAAGAAGGACAGGAAATCGGAAGCGACAGTGGATTTCCTGTAAACGAAGCCGTTTATGACAGTGAAGACTACTGGGCGGCAGGAGACGACCAGGGACGTCTGGGTATATCAGGAAGCGGAGATGCGAATACAGGAGAATATGTGGAGCTTGAAATTGTCCGGGCAGATGAAAAAACTACAAAGGAGATTCAGGAGCTTGGAAAAACACTTACCACACCTTCCAGGGGAAATGAGATCATCCTGAGTGCTGTTGCAGAAAACGGAACAAGATACTTAAACGGAGAGATCAGTCTTGAAGAGGCGGCTAAGGCAGCTGTCCAGCAGGTAAATCTTTATCTGGCAGAGTAAATAAAAAAGGAATCGCGGACAGAAGTCCTGCGATTCCTTTTTACTCGATTTACTGAAAGACCTCAAGCTGATATCCAACTCCCCGGACGGTTCGTATCTGCAGCGTGCTTTCTACGGTTTTCAGCCTTCTTCGGAGAAAATGAATGTAATTGTCCAGATTACCCTCTTCTACATCTGCCTCCAGTCCCCATACCCGGGAAAGCAGCAGCTGTCTGGGAAGAGTCTGACCGGGATTCCGAAGGAATACCTCCATAAGCTCTCCTTCCCGGCTGGACAGGGTACATGTTTTTTCGTGACTGGACAGGGTTCTTGTTTCCGGGACAAAAGAAACGTCGCCCAGAGAAAGGGATTTCACGGAATCCTGATAAACCGCCGGACGCCGCAGCAGGCACCGGATCCTTGCCAGCAGCTCCTCAAAAGCAAAGGGCTTGACCATATAATCATCAGCGCCTCCGTTCAGTCCCGCCAGCCGGTCGTCAAGCTCGCCCAGAGCAGTTAGCATCAGTATCGGCGTTCTGATCTGACGTGTCCGGGCTTCTTTTAATACTTCGATTCCATTCATATGCGGAAGCATACGGTCCAGGATCACCAGGTCAAAGGGAGATTCCTGCATATAATAAAGCCCTTCTTCTCCATCGTGGCAGGCAGTTATGGAAAATCCCTCCTGCTCCAGTCGAAAAGAGACTGCGTCACATAATTCCTTATCATCTTCGATCATTAAAATATTCATATGGATACCTCGTATTATTTTCTCTTTCCCTGCAGAAATCCCACTGCATTATTAAACTATCATATCATATTTTAAAAAAGCTTTCTGTAAAAACTCTCTAATTTGCTTTAGAGATTTTTTTAAGATTAAACTGCTACACTGATTTTAAAATAACGGGAGAGTGTGAATTGTGACCATACATAAAAAAATAAAGAAAAGAGAATATAAGGGGGTGTTGTTTCTTCTGCCCAGTTTTTTGGGGGTAGGTCTGTTCTGGGTGATCCCTTATGGGGATGTGATCCGCAGATCCTTTTTCAGTGCGGTCAGCGGAGAATATACCGGACTGAAAAACTATCGGACAGTTTTTGAAAATCAGGCGTTCCGTCTGGCGGCTGTCAATACGCTGAAATTTTTCTGCATCTGCATTCCGGCTCTTGTGGCGCTGTCTCTTCTGATCGCGGTGCTTCTTACCAGAAGAAAAAAAAGTATGCATATCCTGAAAAGTATGTTTCTTCTTCCTATGGCAATTCCGGTGGCATCCGTGGTGCTTTTGTGGAAAGTTCTTTTTCACAGTCAGGGGCTTTTGAATCATTTTCTGGAACTGATGGCTTTTCAGGGGCCGGACTGGATGAACACAGACGCTTCTTTTTTTGTGCTGGTAGTCAGTTATCTCTGGAGAAATCTGGGATATGATATTGTTTTGTGGGTTGCAGGTCTTGGCGCAATCCCTGCATCTCTTTATGAAGCTGCCAGAGTAGACGGAGCGGGAGAGTGGAAGTGCTTTGTTAAGATCACTTTGCCGAATCTTCTGCCTTCCCTTTTTACTATTGTGGTGCTGTCCTTACTGAACGGCTTTAAAGTATTCAGGGAAGCCTGGCTGGTGGCAGGAGACTATCCCCAGAACAGTATGTATCTTCTGCAGCATCTTTTTAATAACTGGTATCGGGATCTGTCTTTTGACAAAATGGCAGCGGCGGCGGTGGTAACAGGCAGCGTGATTCTTCTGCTGATCCTGATTCTTCAAAAGGCATGGGAAGGAGGCGACAGCGTATGATGAAAAAAATTATGACGGCGCTGGTGTTTCTTATGGCAGCGGCAGCAGTATTTCCGGTTTTATTTTTGGCTTGCGGCTCTCTGATGGGAGATACGGAGCTGTCCCGGTTACTTATTCCTGTTCTGGGAAACGGGGAAGGGTTTGCCTCATGGAAGCTGATGCCTTTGTATCCTACGTTTTGTCACTATGTGGAATTACTGCTGGATTCGCCGGAATTTTTTGTTATGTTCTGGAATTCTGTAAAAATCACAGCTTTGACCCTTATGGGACAGATTCTTGTGGGAACGCCTGCGGCATGGGGCTTTGCCCGCTGCCGATTTCCCGGAAAAAAGCTGCTGTTTACCATATATATCGCTTTGATGATGATGCCTTTTCAGGTAATGATGCTCAGTAATTATCTGGTACTGAATGAGATCGGACTTCTGGATACGCTGTCAGGGATTGTTCTGCCTGCTGTTTTTTCCACGTTTCCGGTATTTTTGATGTACCGTTTTTTTCAGGGGCTTCCGGAAGCGATAATGGATTCTGCAAGGATCGACGGAGCAGGAGAATGGAAGATTTTTTTTAGTATCGGGATTCCTCTTGGATCTCCGGGAATGATCTCGGCGCTGGTTTTGGGATTTCTGGAATACTGGAATCTTATTGAACAGCCTATGGCATTTTTGAAAACAAAAGAAAAATGGCCTCTTTCCCTGTACCTTCCCAATATCGGTACAGAACAGGCAGGAAGAGCATTTGCAGCTTCTGTGCTGGTGCTTCTTCCGGCTGTCCTGGTATTTCTGGCGGGGCAGGATTATCTGGAACAGGGAATTGTCTCAACAGCAGTGAAGGAGTAGGAGAAATGAAACGAAAAAAGATACTGAAATGGTTTGGAATATTTTTTGCAGCAATGCTGATCTTTACTTTTCTGTCAAGGGCGGCAGATTCTGTCAGTGTGGCAAAGATCCATGCTTCTGCACCTCAGAATCAGATCATCAGTCATGATGTTTCCGGAACAGGAAAAATAGAGGGTACCAGAGAGACTGCAGTTTTTGTTCCGGAAGGTCTGAAGATCGTACAGGTTTATGTGAAACCCGGAGAGGCCATAAAAAAAGAACAGGCGATCCTGACGGTTCTGGAAAGCAGTATTCAGGACAGTATACAGAAAAAACAGGACGAGATCCAGGAACTTTCCCTGAAGATCAGCGATATCCAGAGTCAGAAAGAGATTAATGATCAGAAAAAACAAAATGAAACAAAAAGAGCCCAGGAGGATCTGGATGCCGCTGTGAACAATGGAAACATCAATATTTCCAATGCCCAGAATGAAGTGAATATTGCACAGCAGAGATTAAATGAATACAGAGCCAGACGGGCGGCGGAGGAAGCTGCCCGGCAGCAGGAGCTGGAAAACGGGGAACCGGATTTCGGGGACGGAACAGACGGACAGGGAAACGACCTTACAGACGGCACCCAGGGGAATTCTGAAGTGGAAAGACAGCAGGAGCAGGCTCTGATGGATGATGTACGGGCAAAAACGGAAGCTTTGAATCAGGTGATCATGAACCGAAACCGGGAGGTAAAGGAAGCGGACCGTGCAAAACAGGATGCAGCGATCCCTCAGGTTCAGGACAGTACAGAGGAAACCCTCCAGACACAGCTGGAAAGATGCAATGAAGAGCTGGGAGAGCTGAATGCACTGCTGGATAATAAAGGAGAGGTACTTTCTCCTGCGGAAGGTGTAATGAAAACAGTTTCTTCCCAAACAGGGGGACAGACCTCTCAGGAGGCTGCGGCAGTGGTGTATGAGCTTACCGGAGAGCTGAGCATGACGGGACGGATCACCAGAGAAGATATGGAATATGTCTCTGTGGGAGCTGCTGTGAAGCTGGAAGGGGTCAGTAAAACCGTGGTGGAGAATGCTGTGGTACAGGCAGTGCAGGAGGATGAGACAGAGCCGGGCACTTTTGTTATGACTGTAGCTGTGCCGGAAAGCGGACTTTCTGTAGGGGAAAGTGTGGAATTTACCGTAGAACAGTCCAATGGACCTTATAGCTGCTGTGTGCCTCTTACAGCTTTGTATGGCCAGGAAGGTCAGGAGTATGTATTTGTTGTGGATACCGTGGATTCTATTCTGGGAGAGGTACAGGTGGCGCGAAAAATTTCCGTACAGGTAAAAGAAAAAAATCAGACCACGGCGGCTCTTGCAGAGGGAACTCTTTCCAGCAGCCAGAAAGTGATCACGGATGCAAACAGAGAAATACAGGATGGCAGCCGGGTAAGGCTGCAGCAGTCATGAGCGGGAACAGCAGGACGTTTCTGAAAGACTGGCGGAAACGTCTGCTGCCGGCAGTTTTTGCACTGATTTTTTATGGCGCGGCTGTATTTTTTTTCTGCCAGATTCAAAGGGAACCTTCTGTGACTGTATTCTTATCCGGCTTTTTTCCTGATGGAGATCAGGTGGAGGATATACTGAAAAGTATGGAAAAAACAGAACAGCAGGATAGGGGGCTTTGTTTTTTTCGGGAAGGAGGAATGGAAACTCTGGAAGATCCGGAATATGGAAGAAGCACTTCGGCAATGACAGGAGAGATCGTCGGCGATGCGTCTCTTTATGACTGGAGACTGGCAGGACTTCTTTCTCAGGACCGACAGGGTTGTGTTCTTGACCGTGTCTCTGCAGAGAAGCTGTTTGGAACAGAAGAAGCAGAAGGCAGATGGTTACGTTTTCAGGGAAAGGAATATCAGGTAAGAAAGGTACTGCCATGGAAACAGAGAATGTTTCTGACTGCTTCGAAAGATTCGACAGATACCTATGACAGAGTATTTGTAAAAAGAAGAGATTCTGAAATGGGAAAGACCACGGAACAGCTTCTTATGGGGTATGGACTTTCCGGAACAGCCGTGGAAGGCGGATTTTTACGGGGGACAGCTTTGATGGCGCTTTTGCTTTTTCCGGCTGCAGCAGGATGGGTTTTATGGAAAACTGCCCGTATGGAACAAAAAAAATATTCTTTCCGGCAGGGGGATTACTGGATCTGGACAGGCGCATTGCTGCTTCTTGCCGGAACGGGCATTATGATTCTTTGGAATACCATCCGGATTCCAGGAGACTGGATTCCTTCCAGATGGTCGGATTTTACATTCTGGTCTGAGCGGTTCTTTGACGCAGCAGACAATATACGATGGTTTCTGATGCTTCCCAAAACAGTTCTTCAGACAGAAAATATTGTTTTTTGTATAAAATCCCTGTTTTTTTCTCTTGGAGCTTTTTTTCTTTTTATTGTGATACAGAAAAAAATATGTTACACTGTACACAGCATGTATTTTTCAGGAGAAAAGAAAAAGGAGAATGCAGTATGAGAAAAATTGCAATTGTCACAGACAGCAACAGCGGTATCACGCAGGATGAAGGACGCAGTCTTGGTGTTTTTGTTCTGCCCATGCCCTTTTATATTAATGAAGTGATGTATCT
>URWL01000103.1 GCA_900551465.1 uncultured Blautia sp.
AGAAACTGGATAAGGCCATTGCTAGGATTCGGAAAAAGAAAGAAATATATATTACTGTGCCAACAGAAAACGGAGTAAAGAAACTGGATATCTCCCGTGTCTTTTATATTGAAAGTCAGGGTCATAACGCTATTTTCCGTATGGACTGTGGAGAAATCATAGCCAGAGCATCCCTGAAAGAATTAGAAGGCAGCATGAAAGAGTATGGGTTCTTTCGCTGTGCCAAAGGCTTTCTTGTGAATATGAAGCTGGTGGACGGCATGGCAGGAAGCGACTGTATGATCAATGGAAATAAAATTCCGGTAAGCCGCACAAAGAAAAAAGAATTTATGGACTGTCTGATACGCTATATGAATGGAGAATAAAAATGCAGTTTTATGAAGATATTCCAAGACTTTATACAGCTCTGGCAGAATGGGGAGCCTGCATCCTGTATTTATATATGATCAGAGGGCGGCTGAAAAGTGGCCTTTTCTGGGTAAGCAGCGTAGCCTTCCTTATTGTGCAGAGCATGTTTCTTATTTTTACAGGTGATCTGCCTACCATGTTCTGGATTCCCTGTATGTTTATGGCTGCAGGGATGATGTATCTTTTTCTTGTTCTGTGGGGAAAAATAAACTGGATCAGTGTTGTATATTGCTGCGCCCAGGCATTTTTGCTGGCTGAGTTCACAGCCTCCCTTGAATGGCAGATCCATACTTTTCTGCAAAAAGAAATTTCCATAAATTTCTGGCAGTCGGCGCTTTTGCTCCTTTTGATTTACGGAGGATGTTTTGCTGTAATGTATAAGATCACAAGTCCCCTTCTTACCGGAGATTACTTAAGCCAGATTTCAGCGAAAGAAGCATTTTCAGCAGCAGGGATTGTAGTAGTTGTATTTGCTTTCAGCAATCTTAGTTTTATTTATAAAAATTCTCCATTTTCAGCAACTCTTCGTTCCGATATGTTTAATATCAGAACTTTGGTGGACATGGGAGGAATCGCCATTCTCCATGCGTATCAGAGCAGAATATTTGAGTATATGGCAGAAAAAGAACTTTCTGCCATGAATCTTGTGCTGAAAACTCAGTACGACCAGTATCGTAATTATCAGGACAGTCTGGATCTGATCCAGATGAAGTACCATGACCTGAAACATCAGATTGCAGGACTGAGAGCAGAAACAGACAGTGTGAAGCGTGGGGAATGGCTGGATGCCATGGAAGATGAACTTAGTTCTTTTGAGACATGGAACAAAACAGGAAACCGTGTTTTGGACACCATACTTGCAGCAAAAATTTTTCACTGCAGAAAAAACAATATTCAGATTACCTGTGTGGCAGATGGGAAAATTCTGGATTATATCCATGTAATAGATATCTGTACGATTTTTGGAAACGCTTTGGACAATGCTATTGAACATGTGGTTATGATCCCGGAAAAGGAAAAGAGACTGATTCATGTATCGGTTTCCCAGAAAAAGAATTTCGTTTTTATTAAAGTAGAAAATTACTGTGAAAATGAGATTATAAAAAATGAGCATCAGTTGATCAGCACAACAAAAAGCGATAAGCAAAATCATGGATTTGGTTTAAAAAGCATGATACAGACAGCGCAGAAATATAACGGAAGTGTGGATTTTGGAGTAAAAAATAACTGGTTTGAGCTGAAGATACTGCTGCCCAGGGGATGAGCCCTGGGCATTTTTTTGCATTTTATGCAGAATTTCTGCATTTCATGCCAGATTCAGGAGAATGGAGAAAAGTCTGCTATACTTCTTGCAACAGGAAACAGAGCGTAAGGTTTCCTGAAAGCACCAAATAAAAGAAGGAAAGGGAAAAAACAATGGTAAAATTTTTAACACAGGTACTGGGCCCGATTTTTACAGGTCTGGGAGTCAGTGAAGCAGACCTGAAATCTTATATTACGCAGCTTCAGGGATATATTTACGTGATCCTTGCAGCTCTTGTAGTTATGATCGTAGTTCTGTTTGCTGCCTCAAAAGCAAAAAAAGGATTCCGGCATATCATCCGGTGGCAGGCAGTTCTGGCATTTGTTGCAGTGATCGCAGTGATTGCCAACGTAATCTGTTATGGTCCTATGTACACAAACGTTTCTGGATTTTTAAATGCCTCAAAGGTAAATTTAAGCGAGGCAACTGTAAAGCAGAGTAAGGAAACAATCCAGAAAGTAGGAGAAGAAGGTGTGATCCTTGCAAAAAACGAGGGACTTCTTCCACTTTCTGAAGATGTAAACAGTCTGAATGTCTTTGGATGGGACTCTACAAATCCGATTTTCGGAGGAACTGGTTCAGGATCTTCAGATGCCTCTACTGCAGTAGGTATCCTTCAGTCTCTTCAGGACGCAGGATATAAAACAAATGAAACCCTTACCAAGATCTACACAGATTACCGTACTGAGCGTCCGACAGTCAGTATGAGCGAACAGGACTGGACACTTCCGGAGCCTACAGTGGATGTTTATACAGATCAGGTAATGGAGGAAGCAAAAGAGTTTTCTGATACCGCAGTGGTTGTGATCGGACGCTCCGGCGGAGAAAACGCAGACCTTCCTACAGACATGAAGGCAGTTATTGACGGAACCTACAATATTGCAAAAGAGGTTGCAGCAGCGCCTGAAAACTTTGGTTATACCAACTCCTCTTATACAAATAACGGGGATTATGATGATTTTGAAGAAGGCGAATCTTATCTGGAGCTTTCCAGAACAGAGGAGGATATGGTTGAGAAAGTGTGCTCCGAATTTGACCATGTTGTTGTGATCATCAATGCAAACAATCCCATGGAATTAAGCTGGGTGGATGAATACGAGGAAATCGGAGCTGTGCTTCTGGCGCCGGGTGCAGGAAACACAGGTTTTGCAGCTCTTGGGGAGATTATGAACGGTTCTGTAAATCCTTCTGGAAAAACAGCAGACACCTATGTAAGAGATCTTCTTAATACACCCTATATCAATAATATCGGAAACCATTCCTACAACAATGTAGAAGATCTGAATCAGCAGATGGTAAAGGATGATCCGGCAGCCCTTGGTAATATTTCTTTTGTAAATTATGCAGAGGGTATTTATGTAGGATATAAATTCTATGAAACTGCTGCAGAAGAAGGCTTTATTAATTATGAAGATACCGTTCAGTATCCGTTTGGTTACGGACTGTCTTACACAACTTTTGAGCAGTCTATTGAGAATTTTGTTGACGACGGACTTACAGTATCTTTTGATGTAAAAGTAAAAAATACAGGCGATACAGCAGGTAAGGACGTAGTACAGGTTTATTTCACACCTCCTTATACAAACGGAGGAATTGAAAAAGCATCTGTAAACCTTATTGATTTTGGAAAAACAAAGATTCTTGAGCCAGGCGCAGAGGAAACACTTTCCTTTGTTATTGCAAAAGAAGATATGGCTTCTTATGATTCTGAGGGAATCAAGATCCAGGGAGGCGGATATATTCTGGAAAAAGGCGAATATACGATTTCCCTTCGTTCTGACTCCCACACAGTTCTTGCAGAAGAAAGCTTTGAAGTAGAAGAGGATATTGACTACAGCAAAGAGGGACGTTCCAGTGATCTGACACCGGCAACTAACCAGTTTGAGGATTATGCAAGAGGAACATTTGTACAGCTTTCCCGTAAAAACGGATTTGAAAACTATGAGGAAGCCTGCGGCGAAGTGGACGAGGCTCTGTATACCATGTCTGACGAAACCCGCAAAGCTGTAGAAGAAAATATTTTCGGAATCTATGACGGAACAAAATATAACAACGAAGAAGATGAAATGCCGACAATGGGTGCAGACAATGGTCTTAGTCTGTATCAGTTGAGAGGCCTTGACTATGACGATGAAAAATGGGATCAGCTCCTTGATCAGTTAAGTTTTGAAGATATGGTGACCCTGATCAATGTTGGAGGCTGGCAGACAGCGGAAATCAAATCAGTAGGAAAGATTGCTACTTCAGACTGTGATGGTCCGGCAGGTTTAAGTAACTTTGTAACAGGAGCATATGGAACCGCATATCCATCAGAGCTTCTTATGGCACAGACCTGGAATAAGGAACTTGCATATGAAATCGGCCAGTCCATGGGTCAGGAATATAAGGACGCCAATAACTTTGGATGGTATGGTCCGGCTATGAATACCCACCGCTCTGCTTTTGCAGGACGTAACTTTGAATATTATTCAGAAGATGGTGTGCTGGGAGGATATCTTGCGGCAAACCAGATGAACGGTGCTTCTGAAAAGGGAGTATACGCGTATATCAAACACTTTGCCCTGAACGATCAGGAAATCAACCGTATTTCTGTACTGACAACCTACGCGTCTGAGCAGGCCATTCGAGAAATCTACCTGAAACCTTTTGAGATTGCAGTAAAAGGTTTTGAGGGTACAAGCGCTGCAGCAATGTCATCCTTTAACTGGATCGGAACACAGCCAAGCTGTGGCAATGAATATCTTCTGAACAATGTACTTCGCGGCGAGTGGGGCTTTGTAGGAATGGTAGAGTCTGATTATGACGGATCTTATGGATATATGATCACAGACAACTGCATCCGAAGCGGTAACGATCTGATGCTTGGATTTAACAGCGCAGAAACAAACAAGCTGGAGGATAAGAGCGCAACTGCAGTAAAAGCAATGCGTCAGGCATGTAAGAATATCCTCTATACAGTAGGAAACAGCGGTTATTATGAAGGAGATCAGGATCCGGCAGGCAAGATGTCAAATATGACAAAAATCTTTATTACTGTTGATGTAGCTGTGGCTGCAGTGATCCTTGTAATTGAGATCATCCTTATTGTTCGTTACAGAAAGAAAAAAAAGAACATTCAGGCAACTGTTGAAGAATAATTAAAAGCAAGCTTCCTGCACCATAGTACAGCCTGTGGCTGCAGGAGGCTTTTTATCAGGAGGCAATCATATTTTGGAAATAAAAAAATTATTGCAGGAAATGACAACTGAGGAAAAGGCTGCTTTTTTAAGCGGAAAAAACGTCTGGCAGACCCGGGATTTTAAGAGATTAGGCATTCCGTCTATTTTTTGTTCAGACGGACCTCACGGTATCCGTAAACAAGCTGGGGCAGGGGATCATTTGGGGCTGAACGCTTCTCTTCCCGCCACCTGTTTTCCCACAGCAGCGACCATTGCCAACAGCTGGGATGAAGAGCTTGGAGAAGAGCTGGGAGCTGCCCTTGGAGAGGAAGCCTCTGTACAGGATGTGAATGTACTCCTGGGACCGGGACTGAATATAAAGAGAAGTCCGCTCTGCGGAAGAAACTTTGAATATTTCAGTGAAGATCCCTATCTATCTGGTAAAATGGCAGCCTCTTATATCAGAGGGATCCAGAGTCAGGGAGTTTATGCTTGTCCTAAACATTTTGCAGTAAACAGCCAGGAACTTCGCCGTATGGCAATGGATTCTGTTCTGGACGAAAGGACGCTGCGTGAAATTTACCTTACCGGATTTGAGATTGCAGTAAAAGAAGGGCACCCCGGTTCTATTATGTCCAGCTACAATGAGGTCAATGGTGTTTATGCAAATGAAAATAAACATCTTCTTCAGGATATCCTCAGAAAAGAGTGGGGCTTTGATGGAATCGTGATCACAGACTGGGGCGGTTCCAATGACCATGTCCAGGGGGTGGCGGCAGGATCTAATCTGGAAATGCCTGCTCCGGGACTGGATTCTGCAAGAGAAATCCTGCAGGCTCTAAAAGAAAAGAAACTGACAATGGAAGAACTGGATTCCTGCGTGGAGGATCTTCTAAAAGCAGTGATGACCTTAAGCGCTAAAGCAAAAAATAAAAAGACATCGTTTTCAAAGGAAGAACATCATGAACTGGCAAAAAAAGCTGCAGAGCAAAGTGCGGTTCTTCTGAAGAATATAGATAATATTCTTCCTCTGGCTCCAGGAACAAAGGTTGCCGTAATCGGTGATTTTGCTGTAGAGCCAAGATATCAGGGCGCAGGCTCTTCAATGGTAAATCCGACAAAGCTGGAAACAATGGAACAGGTCATGAGAAACTATGATCTGGAGGTTGTGGGAATCTGCAGAGGTTATCAGCGTTCTGGAGAAGAAGATGCAGTGATGAAAAAAGAAGCACTTGATCTTGCTGCGAATGCAGATGTTGTAATTTATTGCTTTGGTCTGGATGAACTTAGTGAATCCGAAGGCCTTGACCGCCCTCATATGCGCATACCTCAGAACCAGATAGAGCTTTTGAAGGCGATTGTTCAGGTAAATGAAAATGTGACAGGTATTTTAAGTGCAGGAGCTGCTGTGGAAATGCCATGGCACAACTGCTGCAAGGCTATCCTTCACGGATATCTTTACGGACAGGCCGGAGCAGGGGCAATGATGAACATTCTGACAGGAAAGGTAAATCCTTCCGGTCATCTGAATGAAACTTATCCCTTAAGCTATGAGGACACCCCGGCGTTCCGGTATTTCCCAAGTGCGCAGAGAATTTCCCAGTATAGGGAGAGTATTTATATAGGCTACCGTTACTTTGCTACGGGAAAGGTAAAGGTACAGTATCCCTTTGGATATGGTCTTTCGTATACCACCTTTGAATATTCCAATATAAAGGCAACAGAAAAGGGTGTGGAATTCACACTGACAAACACAGGTAAATATGACGGCGCTGAAGTTGCCCAGCTTTATGTAGGACTTCCGAACGCTATTGTATTCCGCCCGGAAAAAGAGCTGAAGGGATTCAAAAAAGTATTCCTGAAATCCGGAGAGAGCAGACAGATTTTTATTCCTTTTGATGATAAGACCTTCCGTTACTGGAATGTTAAGACAAACAGATGGGAAACGGAAATGGGAACCTATCATATTATGATCGGATCTAATGTGGAAGACATCCGTCTGGAGGCTGAGCTTTC